>JAHJHP010000026.1 GCA_018823705.1 Candidatus Omnitrophota bacterium
CCTGCAGTATGCCGGGAAAGGCTCTTTGCGGTATTTGTTGGGAACAGAATATACGTCGCTAAGAAAGCCGTTCTGGGATGTTCCGGAAAAAAGCGTCAGTGGCTCAATAGCGAACATTCTCGTGACACTCGGCGGCAGCGAGTCAGCAGAGCTTGTGACAATGCTCGTAGGGTTCATATGCAAAAATTTTCCCCAGTGGGAAAAGAACGTTGTTGTGGGAAGCAGCTTTTCTTACAGAGAGAGGGTTGAAAAAGTAAAAGATGGCCGTACACATATATTCCATAATATTGACGAGAAGACAATGAAAGACCTGATGTTGGGATCCGACATTGCTATTTCCTCCGGAGGGCAGACATTATATGAATTGGCGCGGGTAGGCGTGCCTGTGATAGCTATCTCTATCGTTGATCATCAATTGCGCAAT
This sequence comes from Candidatus Omnitrophota bacterium, assembly GCA_018823705.1. Taxonomy (GTDB): domain Bacteria; phylum Omnitrophota; class Gorgyraeia; order 2-01-FULL-45-10; family 2-01-FULL-45-10; genus CAIMPC01. The sequence continues at coordinate 425 of JAHJHP010000026.1, forward strand.
ATCAAAGGCCTCGAGCAGGCGGGGATATTGAGATTCGCGGGTTGCTCGGGAGACGGTATGTTGCCGGATAACGTATATACGGCTATCGAATATCTCTTACCAAAAGAGGCGAGGTCCAGGTTAAGCACGGCAGGACGCAGGCTCATTGACGGGCGCGGAAGCAGACGGATAAGAGATATTATCCACGAAATGTTATGATCGATTATGTTAAAGGATAACGTTATGCCCAAGGAAGGACGGCAGGCTAAAGTAATATATGTGGCCGCAGCGATATGCGTGGCGGTCATCTTCCTGGCGTTGCTTTATAATCCTATAGCAGGCTTTTTCAATGAGACGGATCTCTGGTGGATGGTCCCGGTCCAATTCCAAATATTTTCCAACAGTACGCCCCTACATTCCATCCTGACATTTCTCTTCGACCCATATCAGACCTATTACCTTGATGCGGTGGTGAATACATACTATTGCATTATTTTGTCGATTTTTGGCCCCCAGGCTAAGTATCTCATTGCCGCTTCGACGGTAATACATCTTTTCATATCCGCCCTCTTCTTCATGATACTTCGCAGGTCGGACTTAAGCCTCCGCATAAGCTCTCTTTCCGCGCTGGTCTATTGCACGCTCTTTGCCCATTTTCAGATCTATATGTGGCCCATGGCGGCTCACCACCTGCTTGTCATTTTCTTTACGCTCATAGTTTTCTATTTGTATTTAGAAACCGAGAAAAGGATTTGTGAAAAGAAGCCGTATCGGTTTTATTACTGGCTTACGCTGTTACTCAATATCGCAGCGTCCTTTTCTCAGGTTATGATAGCCATATTGCCCGCTAGCATACTTGCGCATATTTTGTTCTGTTCTAAAGATCGTGAAGACAGGGAGCGCAAATATGATACCTGGCTACCGTTCTTTATAATCTATCTCGGCTAGCCGTTGATAAAATTGGTTTCGGTCAACACGTCTCATTTATATATCATGTTCCAAAACTCTTATGAAGGATATACCGGAGGAGCTGACGTCGCGGTAGTATATCCGGTGCTTTTTATTGCCGCGATATTGGTCCTATTTTTGCTCAGGTATATATTACGGATACAAAAATATAAGATGATAAGATGGCTTGGATTTGCTGTTTTGGGCGCGATAGCAATGCTGGTATTCATCTATTTGGCTAAACGCCAAATGGTCAGGAACGTTTCCATATCTCCTTTTAAAAGAAGCCTCATATCGCCGCTCAACCTTATTATGCCTTTAATGGCATCGCTGAATCTTTTTCTGGGAGCGATAAAAAACGCTTTTTCCATAGATTCCACAAGACCGTATTATTATATGCCTTTCCAGATGAATTATGCAAGTCTGGCGACGATGTTATGCTTTATCGCTATCTTTTTTAAGAGAGCGTTCAAACACCATAAGAATATCATCATATTCGTCGTCTTTTACCTGATAAGTCTGCGCTTCTTATGGGCCCGCTCAGAATGTCCATCGCGGCATGTTGTGTACATCTCTTTTTTATTTTGTATCATAGCAGTCTATTCGATATCTTATCTGTATGATCTCATTGCGGATAGGGTAGGATTAAAAGGACGCGTTAAAGAGATCTTGCTGGTCGTTATGGTATCATTTTTGTGTGTGACCAATATTGTGGCTATCAGGGTGATCATGGCGAGAGATAAGATGGTTAACACTTATTACATTTACGATTACATTCGCGCCGTATCATGTATCAAGAATGATATTGCAGTAACAGGTGATAAGGTTCGGGCTACGGATATTTATATATATGGCGTTACCGAAATGCCCTACCGTGAATTCTGGCGGGATGTAGTCTCCGTAAATCCATCGAAATATAATTTTCGTTTCGCTATGGTTCAGGCTTTCGACGACCGATCGATGCTTTCGGTCAACGTTAATCAGGCAGAGCGTGAGAGCAAAAATGGTTTGAGGTATTATATAGACCATGAAAAGCTGACGAATGCCAAAGGCCGTACCATAGAACCGTTCTTTTATACATTCAATACGGCTATGGAGAAGATGGCTGGCCGCGATTATGCCGGAGCGCTTTCGCTGTTCAGGGAGGCCGCTATTCTCAGGCCATTCTTGATCAACTACTTACTTCCGAAGATCGACGTTAAAATGGCAGGGTGTGTGACTAATGGGTCCGCGATTCGGCCATGGGTAAATAAATTGGCGGATAACATGAGGTTCGATATTCCGAAAGTCGAGAAGAATGAATATATCCTGGCTACCATGAATAAGGAGCTGGATATATATGAACAATGCGTTTTTTTCGCCGCCTATCTTGAGCACCGTAACGGAAATGATAAGCAGAGCCGGGAATGGTTTTCTCTTATGCGGTATATCGAGCCAAACTATGATGCGTTGACAGCCAGACTCAAAAGGTTGCCCCTTATTAACTCGGACGCCGGTATGATACTATTCCTGAGTGAATCTGGCAGCCGTCTCTTTGATGCCGAGAAAGATAGATGTCTTGACAGGAACTGCTCCGATTTTATTTTGGCGCTCTTGCGGCAATAGCCGTGTATCATAGTGATTTACCGCGTACAGTGTAAAGCGAAAGGGAAGCATCTTGAATAATGTAAAAGATACAAATTCGCCCGTAGATGTTGTGCTGATCTACCCGAAGACCGGCATGGATGTGGGGTCAACAGTAGTTCCTCCGCATGCGCTTCTTGCTATAGCTGCCCCCTTACACAAAAAGGGCTATAAGATAAAGATAGTAGACCAGAGAAGGGACTTCCATTGGCGCGAAAACCTTATTAAGGCGCTTGCTGGAAATCCTGTATGCGCCGGGATCTCGAGTATGACCGGCACGCAGATATATTTTGCTATCGAGGCGGCAAAAGTTATACGCAAGGTATCCAAGGGTAGTATACCCATAATCTGGGGTGGACCCCATCCGTCGATACTTCCCGAGCAGACCCTGCAGAACGAATACGTCGATATGGTTTGCGTGGGGGAAGGGGATGTGACGTTTGCAGAGCTTGTGGAGGCGCTTTTTTCAAAAAAAGCCATATCCAACATAAAAGGGATCGGGTATAAGGATGGGAGCAAGATAACGCTGACAGGGCCGCGAGAACTGATAGATGTCGAAACGCTGTTGCCGGTGCCGTGGGACTTGATAAATCCGGAAGATTATATCCAGCCGGATTTCTATCTCAAGACAAGTCCGCGCACGTTAGATATAGGCCAGACATCGAGAGGGTGCCCGTTTAAATGCGGTTTTTGCTCAAGCGCGAGCATCAGGCAGCGTAAGTGGCGCGCTATGTCGGTGGAGAAGAGCCTTGACATGATAGTGCGGGCGGTCAGGACTTTCAAATTGAACGGCATATGGATAAGGGATGACGAGTTCTATATAGACCGGAAGAGGGCTTATGATATATGCGAAGGTATTTTACGGAACGATCTGAATATCAGATGGTACACATCGGGCACCAGAGTAGATGTTTTCAATAAAGCCAGCGATGAAGAGACGTCTCTCCTGAAAAAAAGCGGCGCGTATGTACTGAAATTCGGCGCTGAATCAGGCACTAACAGGGTATTGAAATTAATGGAAAAAGGCATTCTCTGGGAAGACACTCTGAAGGCAAACCTGAAGGCCAAGAAACACGGCATCATACCTGCGTTCGGGCTTATGATAGGCTTTCCTACGGAGACGTTCCGGGAGATCAATCAGACGATCGATCTGGCGCTGAAGATAAAAAAGGATAATCCGGCCGCGCAGCTTGAAGCCATAGCTACATATACGGCTCTTCCGGCTACTCCGCTCTTTGATCTGGCGCTTGAGTACGGATTAAAACCGCCGCAGACTTTAGAGGGGTGGGTCGACTGGGATTTCCTGGAATATGATCTTGCAGGTAAAAAGATACCCTGGTTTAATTATCGTGAGAGGAAAAAGATAGGTAATATAAGTTACATGTATACGGTAGCCAATGCTGTCCCGAATCTTGTAGGCAGCATAAAAAACAGGTTGCTCAAATATGCTTTAATAATGCTGACGACGCCATTGGTTCATTTTTACCGTTTCCGCATGAAACGAAAATATTATACATTTGCGCCTGAACTGGCCATACTCAGACGCATAAGAAATAAGATTTTTTATAAAGGTTACTATATAATCAAATAATAATATGATATTAATGTGTAATTACAGCGCGTTGACTTCTGACGGCGACGGTGCTAAAATTCATTGTTCGGCATGTTGTCCTTCTGGCGGGCCTGTAAAAGGCAAATAATGGGAGGAATGGGCATCACTATGAAAGTAACTTTAATTATACCGACTTTGAATGAATTGGGCGGCATGAGAGAGATCATGCCGAGGATAAAAAAAGAATGGTATGACCAATTGATCATTCTTGACGGCGGATCCGGCGATGGGACAATAGAATATGCCAGGGAGAACGGATACTTTGTGTATGTTCAAAAAAAGAAAGGCCTTAGACAGGCGTTGAGAGAGATATACGGCATGATAACCGGTGATGTCATGATTACCTTCAGCCCGGATGGAAATTGTATCCCCGAACTTATCCCGGAGTTGATAGAAGAGATGGGAAAGGGTTACGATATGGTCATAGTTTCCCGTTATATGGGGAAAGCTATAAGCCACGATGATGACGCGATAACAAAGTTCGGGAACTGGATGTTCACCGCGATGATAAATGTTTTTTTTGGCGGACGCTATACAGATGCCCTGGGAATATATCGCGCTTATAAGACCGATATAGTAAAGAAATTCGAAATAGACAGGGACGCGAAGTTCCTGCATCTTGCGGAGAGGGCCGGTATCCTGATAGGGTGGGAACCGAAGCTTTCAATAAGATGCGCCAAGAGGAAGGCAAAGGTATTAGAAATTCCCGGAGATGAACCTGCGAGGATATACGGCACGAGGAAGATGCGGCCTTTCCGGTCAGGCTCTATTATGCTCGCGCAGATCCTCTACGAGATCTTTGTCTGGCGCTAGAAGATTAATAAAGAAAGGACTTTAGAAACGCATGAAGAAGATGGTAAAAAATACTTTCGGTGAATATGAATCAAACGACCTGTGGTTCAGGAGGCTACCTGGTATAAGCCACTACTATTTCGGTAAGATCAAGAAGATACTCTGCTCATGGATAGAGAATAAAGAAGGCGTAGCGCTGGATTTCGGCTGCGGACAGCAGCGCCTTAAGGATTTTCTACCGCGTGGGATGAAATATGTCGGGTACGATATAATCCCGGAGTATACGGATGTGAAGGATTTCAAGAAGACAAACCCCGGCCTCTTCTTTTCTGTATCAAGTTTTGAACATGTTACGCATGAGGAATTGGATGATATACTGAAGTGGATATGTTCTTCGAATATTAAGCAGGTATTCGTTGATTTGCCTATAAGGAACGATAGGTATCTTTTGTGGGCTTTGATGGGCTTCAAGAAGAGGGTTATCCAGGAGCATCATTTGGACACGATACCTTACGATCTGCAGGATATGCATAACCGGATAGCAAAATATTTGAAACTCCACAGGGAGTGCGTGTATCACAACCATGCGTTGACCGAATGGCGAAAAAAATAGCAGGGATAAGGCTGCGGCTATGAAAAATATACCAAAAAAGAGATTGCTTGAGCTTTACATTACAATGAGGCGTATCCGGCTCACCCAGCTTGAGATAGAAAAGGAGTATTCTGCGGATGAGATGAAAACGCCGATTCACCTATGCCTTGGCCAGGAGGCTATAGCATCCGGGGTATGCGCGAATTTGCGCAAGGACGATTACGTGTTTAGCAATCACAGAGGCCATGGTCATTATATCGCCAAGGGCGGGGATTTAAAATCGATGATCGCCGAGCTGTATTGCAAAAAGACAGGTTGTTCCGCAAGTCGCGGCGGTTCCATGCACTTGATAGACCTTTCCGTAGGTTGTATGGGGTCTTCTTCTATCGTGGCCGGCAGCATTCCGATCGCAACGGGCGCGGCCTTGACCTCTGCGATGACCAAGGATAAGAGAGTATCCGTTGTATTTTTCGGCGATGCGGCTTCCGAAGAAGGTGTCCTCTTCGAAAGCATGAATTTCGCCGCCTTGAAGAAGCTGCCCGTTGTCTATGTATGTGAAAACAATTTTTATTCGGTCTGCTCCCACCAGAGTGCCAGACAGGCGAACTGCGATATTTCCATGAGGCCAAAGGCCTTCGCCATCCCGTCCTGCAGGGTCGATGGCTCTGATGTGCTGGATGTATATGCCGCGTCTAAAAAAGCAATTGAGAGCGCCCGCGCAGGCTCGGGCCCTTCATTTTTAGAATGCAGGGCATATCGCTGGCGAGCCCATGCGGGCGCCGGGGATCCGCATAAAGAGACGTATAGAAAACCGAAGGAGTGGGATGCGTGGATGCGTAATGACCCGTTCAAGAAGTTTGAAGATATCCTTTTGAAAAAGAAGATTATGACGCCCGGAAAGATGAAGGAGATCTGCGCCGCGGTAGATAAAGAGATCTCGGAGGCTTTTGAATTTGCCAAGAGGTCTCCTCTGCCGGATAAGGCTGACCTGGAAAAATATTTACATGGATAGATAATATGCCCTGGACGAAAATGTATATTGAAAAAAAAGGATTGGATTTTGATGAGCATCCCGATAAGGATCTCAGAAAACTGACTGTGCCGGAGGCTATGCGGGAGACTCTGGACCGGGCCCTTGATATGGATAAGCGGGTCTTTGTAATGGGCCAGGGCGTGGATGACCATTCGGGGATGTTTGGGATGACTATAGGCCTTCAAAAGAAATATGGGATAAAGAGGGTTTTTGACACGCCGTTATCCGAAAACGGCCTTACCGGCATAGGCGTGGGCGCAGCCCTTACGGGAATGAGGCCGATATATTTCCATAACAGGCCCGACTTTTTATTATTGGCGATGGACCAGATTGTTAATCACGCCGCAAAATACAGTTATATATTCGCGGGCAAGGTGAAGGTCCCGCTGATTATAGTCGCCGTCATAGGCAGGGGGTGGGGATCCGGCGCGCAGCATTCCCAATCCCTTCACGGATTATTCATGCATGTTCCCGGACTGCGCCTCGTTATGCCGAGCACGGCATATGACGCGAAGGGCTTGCTGGTCACTAGCCTTGCCGACGGTAACCCCGTTATTTTCATAGAACACCGCTGGCTCTTCAAACACAAGAGCCATGTACCCGAAGATCTGTACTCTATTCCTTTCGGCAGGGGCCTTATCCGTCGCAAAGGGAAAGATGTGACGATCGTCGGGATATCCTATATGGTTATAGAGGCGTTGGCTGCGGCGGAAGATCTTGAAAAAGAAGGTTACGGTGCGGAAGTAATAGACCCGAGGACGCTAAGGCCGCTTGACGAGGAAATCATCCTTGAATCCGTAAAAAAGACGGGGCGTCTGGTCATTGCCGATACGGACTGGAAGACGTGCGGAGCGGCGTCCGAGATAGCCTCTATGGTAGCGCAGAAAGGGTTCAGATATCTTAAGGCGCCTATCAGGATAGTCGCATGGCCGGATCTACCGGTCCCGAGCGGCCATATCCTGGAGGAAGCTTTTTATCCCGGTAAGGACGATATTATTAAATCTGTAAAGGAGATAGTGGAAAGATGAAGATATTAGTTACCGGCGGAGCCGGTTATATAGGATCTGTGCTTGTGCCCGCGCTATTGAAGAGCGGCCATGACGTAGTCGTTATCGACAACTTCATGTTTGATCAGGCTTCTCTGCTCGATTGTTGCCACGACAAGAAACTTACGATCATCAGGGGAGATGCCCGTGATAAAGGACTGGTCTCAAAATATATGAAAAGCGCGGATATGATATTTCCCCTGGCGTGCCTTACCGGGGTACCGATATGCAAAAAAGACTCCGTAGGCGCGCAGACTGTAATCTACGACGCCGTAAAGATGGTCGTCGATTTGCGCGGAAAAGGCCAGAGGATAATATTCCCCACTACGAACAGCGGCTATGGTATCGGCGAGAAAGGGATATTATGCACGGAGAAGACCCCTCTTAAGCCCATTTCTATCTATGGCAAGTTGAAGGTGGATATCGAGAAAGTCCTGCTCGATAGCGGCAATTGTATTACCTTGAGGCTCGCGACGGCATTCGGCATAAGCCCCCGTATGCGCCTGGACCTTCTTGTCAACGATTTTGTCTATCGCGCCGTGAACGACTGTTTCATAGTCCTCTTTGAGGCGCACTTCAAAAGAAATTACATACATGTCCGTGACGTGGCAAAGGCATTCCTGCATTGCATGGACAACTTTGAAAGCATGAAGAATGAGCCTTTCAATGTCGGCTTGAGCGCCGCGAACCTGAGCAAGCTGGAATTGTGCCAGAAGATCAAAGAACAGGTCCCCAAATTTTACTTTGTCGAGGCTGAGATAGGTGAGGATCCGGACAAGAGGGATTATATAGTCAGCAATGAAAAGATCGAAAAAGCGGGCTATAAGCCGGATGTCACACTGCAGGAAGGCATCAGGGAATTAATAAAAGGCTACGAGATCATAAGGCGGAACCAGTATTCAAATGTATAAAAAAGCGATAGAGAGAGAGATCGACCTGTTATTGATAAAGCCAGCCGATAAAGCGAAGGTCTACGGGAAACTGGGAACGTCGCTTTCCGCGATCGAGCCACCCCTATGGACGGGGCTTCTGGCGGCATATTGTAGACAGGAGGGCTGGTCAGTCGCGATAATCGACGTCGAAGCCGAGGGCCTTTCCCCTGATGAGGCGGCCCGGCGAGCTCAAGAGTACAGGCCTCTTATGGCGGCCTTTACCGTAACCGGCGCGAACCTTTCCGCCTCGACATGGAATATGACCGGGACCCGCGACTATATCAGAGCTTTTAAAAATACGCTTCCCGATGTCAAGACTCTTCTCTGGGGCCTGCATCCTTCGGCATTGCCCGAAAGGACCTTGCGGGAAGAGGGAACCGATTTTGTTTGCCAGGGTGAGGGGTTCTCCACCATAACTGAACTCCTGAAGCTATTGAAGAACGGTATAAAGACAGGCCGATATGATGTTGCCGGATTGTGGTATATGAAGGGTGATGAAGTTGTCTCAAATCCGCGTCCGGGCCTTGTTAAAGATCTGGATGAGCTGCCTCCCGTTGCATGGGATCTTTTGCCGATGGACAGATATCGCGCTCACAATTGGCATTGCTTTGATGATCCGGATAAGAGACAGCCTTATGGCGTCATATATACAAGTCTCGGGTGCCCCTTCAACTGCTCGTTCTGCGCCCTCAGGACATTGTTCGGAGGCCCGGGCATCAGGTACCGTAGCCCTGCCAGGGTGATCGATGATATAGATACCCTTGTCAAAGATTATCATGTGAAGAACATAAAAGTCCTTGACGAGTGTTTTGTGTTGAAGGAGAGCCATGTAACGGCCATCTGCGATCTTATAATCGAGAGAGGGTATGATCTCAACATCTGGGCTTATGCCAGGGTTGATACGGTAAATGATGCCATGCTAAAAAAGATGGCGCTGGCCGGTTTCAAGTGGCTGTGTTATGGGATCGAATCGGGAAATGAGAAGAGCCTTTCGAATGTATCCAAGCGGGGATTCAATAAGGACGATATACGAAGGGTCATCAGGATGACAAAATATGCCGGGATCAATGTTCTCGGAAACTTCATGTTCGGATTACCGGAGGACGACTTCAAAGCGATGCAGGAAGCGCTGGATTTTGCGATCGAGCTGAATTGTGAGTATACGAACTTTTACGCTACGATGGCCTACCCGGGATCCAGATTATATGAAGAAGCTTGCAGAACCAACATGAGGCTTCCGATGTCCTGGAGAGGGTATTCGGCGTTCAGCAGGGAGTGCGTGCCGCTACCGACTAAATATCTGTCGAGCGAGGATGTCCTCCATTTCAGGGATAAGGCCTTTGTTGAATTTCACAGCAGCCCAAAATATTTAAAGCAGGTTGAGGATAGATTCGGCCGCAAGGCGGTCGAGCATATCAATAGTATGCTTAATCATAAGATAGAGAGAGATATACTGAAGCACTACAGACAAGGAGCCGGTCATGATAATTAGCAGAACCCCTTTTAGGATCTCGTTTTTCGGAGGTGGCACCGACTATCCTGTTTGGTACGAAGATCACGGCGGAGCTGTCCTCTCCACGACTATAGACAAGTATTGTTATCTGACATGCCGCTATCTGCCGCCGTTTTTTGAGCATAAGCACAGGATAGTATATTCAAAGATCGATACGGTGAACAGGATAAAGGATATTCGCCATCCCGCGGCGAGGGCGATCCTGGAGATGATGAAGATCAAGAGCGGCGTCGAGGTCCATCACGACGGTGACCTTCCGGCAAGGACCGGCCTCGGCTCAAGCTCGGCCTTTACCGTAGGCCTTTTAAATTCGTTATACGCCCTGAAAGGCGTGATGCCGACAAAACATCGTCTGGCAAAAGAGGCCATGTATGTCGAAAGAGATCTTCTCAGGGAGAATGTCGGGTCGCAAGACCAGGTCGCGGTGTCCTATGGCGGCTTCAATAAGATCAACTTCGAAAAGGACGGAGGTTTCAGCGTTGAGCCCATTATACTGGGCAGGGAAAGATCGGCTGAACTGGAGAACCATCTGATGCTATTCTTCACGGGTTTTTCCCGCATGGCGTCCCGCATCGCCAAAAAGCAGATAAAAAATACAGTTCATAAGAAAAATGAACTTGCCAAGATACATAGCATGGTCGAAGAGGCCAAGAACATACTGACGGACAGTTCCGATATAAATGAATTCGGAAAATTACTTTACGAATCATGGATATTGAAGAAATCCCTGACCGATATGATATCGACTCCCGAGATAGATACCATTTATGACATGGCGATGAGCGCCGGTGCGACAGGGGGTAAGCTCCTCGGGGCAGGCGGCGGCGGATTTATGCTCTTCTTTGTAAAGCCGGAATTGCAGGAGAAGGTGAGAAAGAAATTACGTAAACTGCTCCTCGTGAAATTCGGGTTCGAGAATCAGGGGAGCCAGATAATTTTCTACAGAGATTCAGCCATTAAATAGGGGCCGATGAGGAACGCCACTGTTTTACAAAAGACGGATGCGGTAATACTGTGCGGCGGCCGGGGCAAGCGGCTTGGCGCCGTAACAAAAGATATGCCAAAGCCGATGGTCATGATCGGCAAAAAGCCGTTCCTGGAGATCCTTATAGAATATGTATCGTCATTTGGCTTCAGGCGCTTTGTCTTATGTGTGGGCCACAAAAAAGAAGCGGTAGAAGACTATTTTCGAAACCGTAAGGATGGCGTGACAATAGTTTATTCGGAAGAGCTCGATGGGAAGTTGCTGGGGACTGGCGGCGCAATCAAAAATGCCGAAGGCCTTATAGAGAGCGAGGCCTTTCTGGTGATGAACGGAGACTCTTTCGCGCCTATAGACTTGGGAAAGTTTTTTGGGCTTCATGAACAAAGAGGGAAGGACGTATCCATGGTTTTGACAAAGGCATCCGGACGTAACGATGCCGGCTCGGTAAGGTTGAACGAAACGGATGAGGTCATCGGGTTCAGTGAAAAAGAGAGTGTTGACAGGGAAACTTATATGAACGCCGGCGTATATTTCTTCAATAAAACGGTATTTCGTAACATAGCGCCCGGCGTCCATTCTTCTCTGGAATACGACTTATTCCCTGCGCTAGTCAATAGCGGTATCTACGGATACGTTACCGATGCCGATGTCATTGATATCGGCACTCCTGAAAGGCTGGAGAAGGCTAAGACATTCTTCATGGGAGGCCTTAAGAGATGAAGATA
>JAHJHP010000027.1 GCA_018823705.1 Candidatus Omnitrophota bacterium
CGTAAGACAGTTCGGTCCCTATCTGATGCAGGCGCAGGATATTTGAAGGGAGCTGTCTCTAGTACGAGAGGACCGAGACAGACGAACCGACGGTGTTCCAGTTATCACGCCAGTGGTAATGGCTGGGTAGCCGCGTTCGGAAAGGATAAGTGCTGAAGGCATCTAAGCACGAAGCCCACCCTAAGAATAGATATCCCTGAAGACGCCTTGGAGACTACAAGGTTGATAGGCACCAAGTGTAAGGGCCGTGAGGCCTTCAGCTTAGGTGTACTAATCCGTCGTTTGGCTTGACCTTTTTATATTCTAAAATGGTATTGATGCGATGTTTGATAATACCTATGTTCACTTAGATCAGTGTTGTCGGGGATTTTCGCCGGAATTTTCCTTGTAAAATTTCGGCATGACCCAAAATCGAATATTTGTAGAACAAATTTTCGATTTTGTCCTTCGGATGAATCAAATACCGAAGGTGAGGTTGATTAAGGTTTTATCCCGGTGCTTTTGAGCGGAGGGGTCACACCCGTTCCCATTCCGAATACGGAAGTTAAGCCCTCCAGCGTCGATGGTACTTGCCGGGCAACTGGCTGGGAGAGTAGACCAGTGCCGGGGTTTTTTTAGACCTGTCGTATACCGCGCGACACATTTGAATATCTGTCGTCTGACGTAAAGTATGTCGCAAGGTATGCCGGGGTTTTTTTAGACCTGTCGTATACCGCGCGACACATTTGAATATCTGTCGCATGACGTAAAGGATGTCGCAAGGTATGCCGGGGTTTTTTTATCAATAAGAAAGCCCTGCGTTAAACCGCAGGGCTTTCTTGAATAAATAGTAAAAAAGGAGATGATGACAGATGAAGTGTTCTAATTGCGGCAAGAAGCTCGATCATGTTGACGGTGATTGCGGATTCTGCACATTCTGCGGTACAGTTCACGAAACGATCAGCTTACCTAACGCTTAATCAATACCATCGCGATTCAATCCTCTGAAATCCCTTGATAATCAGCCGTATATGGCTTATAATCAACTGATATAGAACTAAACTCTCGAGCGTTTAAAGAGTTTAATTCTATTACACAAGGAGGCATATATGGCGAAGAGATGCGGTAGGTGCGGGGTTCCACTGGAAGGGATCGTGTATAAGTTTGTGGTATCTACGATATTCGGCATAAGGCCGTCCGAGAAAGATCCGAAGGTTTGCAATAAGTGCGAAGGCGCTCAGGCCAGGGGCATAATAAAAGGGAAAGAGATAGGGAAAATAGAGCATTATTACGGGCATCTGAGTGTAGGCATAATAGAGTTAAGCGCCGCGCTTAAAGTCGGCGATAAGATACATATTAAGGGGCACACGTCCGATTTTAAACAGGATATCGTGTCCATGCAGCTCGATCATCAGAACGTATCGGAGGGTAAGAGCGGCGATCTTGTCGGTGTTAAAGTGTCGCAGAAAGTCCACCCGGGCGATAAAGTCTACAAGATATAATTTTTTAAAAGAAAGGGGAAGATGTGCCGAAAAAATATACACGTAAGATGAGGCGCAAAGATCTGAGGCGTAAGAAGAGGAAGGCGAGAAAGAAATAGCGCTCACAGTACGCGCATATAAAAATATAATTTTACGAAATAGAAGATCCCGGAGATAACTCACCGGGATCTTCTATTTATTTGAGTGAAAACCGGTTATTTAAACATGCCTTCTATGTCGGGAGGCAACTGGTCGTTCTTTTTTATGAAGGCCACTCCGATGTTATATTTTCCGTCCTCGTCCTCTTCGATCCTTACCACTTTACCTATCAATTTGTTGTTGATCATCAGAGCGTTCTCTTCTATCTCATGGCAGATGCCCGTAGTGCGATAATCAAGCTCAAGCTCGAGTATACTGGAGATCTCCGGAAGATGATCGCTCTTGAAGAGCAATCCGGATGCGCTTAAATTTTTCGACATGCCGCTGACCATCTTTGACGCGGACCTGTTCTGTTTAGCGGAAATTAATATTTTAAAGCTTACAGGTTTATCGTAGCTGTATCTTACAAACTCTCTCTTACTGTCGGGACTTGGGTTCATTTATATGCTCCTCTCTCGAGAAATGTATACCACGAATATGCCTAAATGGCAACTCAAATTACGATAAATATCATTTTAGGCGGATTGTGCTTGATATAATAGGCGGCAGGTAATATCATATTTGAACTAAGTAATAAGATAAGGGGGTGACTGATGAGCCAGTTGGATTTAATTGCCAGTATAGCCGGACTTTGCACAACGGCGTCATTTTTTCCGCAAGTTATCAAAGTATACCGCACCAGGCATACCAAGGATCTATCGCTTGTAATGTATATCATCTTTTCCTGCGGTGTCTTCCTTTGGTTTATATACGGAGCTTTTATGTATAGCTGGCCGATAATGATCGCAAATGGTGTTACGTTTATCCTGTCGGCGTATATACTGGCGATGAAATTAAGGTATCGGTAGAAGAGATAGCTCCCGTCCGTATTGACTTGATTTTTTCGTCCGTATCCCATATAATAATTTAGTGTCTTGAATGCAAAATGCGGAGGTATCAGCATGGCGGTTTTCGATGCGAAAGATATCAGGAATATAGTTCTTTTAGGCCATTCCGGAAGCGGGAAGACGTCATTGGCGGAGGCTCTCTTGATGAGCTCGGGCGCTATACCGAAGATGGGGTCAATAGCTGATAAGAATACGGTATCGGACTACAATGAGGACGAAAAAGAACATAAGTGTTCGATAGGCTCATCGCTCGTATCTTTTAATTCTGACGGCAGGAAGATCAATATAATAGACACTCCGGGTTACATTGATTTTATCGGTGATATGATAGGCGGCCTGAGGGCTGCCGACGCGAGTATAATAGTCGTTAATTCCACGGGAGGAGTTGAAATAGGCACGGAAAAGGCGCAGAGAATGTCGTGTGAGAAGGGCGTGCCGTCGATGTTCTTCATAAATAAACTGGATAAAGATCACTCGGACTTTAATAAATGTATCGAGAGCATCACGAGGAAATTCAGAAAGAGCTGTGTGCTTGTGGCGTATCCTGCGGGAGAGAAGTCGTCGTTCAAAGGAGTAGTAAATCTGATAACCGGCCAGGGCTTAGATACTTTAGCGGATAGCGATAAAGCCGCCGCGCAGGCCGCGATCGATACGCTGTCCGAGGCGGTTGCCGAGACCGATGATGCGCTCCTGGAGAAGTATCTTGAGCAGGGTAAATTGTCGGCAGATGAACTTAAAAACGCGCTGAAGAAGTCTATCGCCGATGGCACGATACATCCGATAATGTGCGGTTCATCGACGCTGAACATAGGCGTAAAAGAACTCCTCGACTTCATGGTCGAATATTTACCGTCACCAGCGGAAAGGCCGCAGACTGAAGCTACCAGGCCGGGTTCGGATGGCGCGGAGAGATTTGCGGTGAAGCTTGATCCGAACGGCCCGTTCTCGGGGTTCGTCTTCAAGACTCTGTCTGACCCGTTCCTCGGACAGATATCGATATTCAAGGTATTTTCGGGAAAGCTCCAGTCCAACGGCGGCTTTTACAATGTAAACAGATCTTCGAGGGAGAGGGTAGGTCAGGTTTTTACTCTGCTCGGCAAACAGCAGATCTCTATGGAGTCGGTCCATGCGGGTGATATTGCTTGCGTCTCAAAACTGAAAGATACTCGCACTGGTGACAGTATATGCGACGAAAAGAACCAGGTTAAATTTGAGGACATAAATTTTCCGGAGCCCGCGATCGCTTTTTCTCTTAAACCGAAGACGCGCTCTGATGAAGATAAGATAGGTAACGCGCTCCATAGATTGACCGCTGAAGACCCGACCTTCCAGGTGACGCGCGATGAGCAGACGAAAGAAGTTATCGCTAACGGTATGGGGGATCTGCATATCAACATGATGATAAACAGGATGCGCATGCGCTACGGCGTCATGGTAGGTCTGGGCACTCCGAAAGTTGCTTATAAAGAGACTATAACGGGTAAAGGCGATGCGCAGTATCGTCATAAGAAACAGACGGGCGGCGCCGGACAATTCGCCGAAGTCTGGATGAGAATAGAGCCGCTTGAGAGGGGTAAGGGGTTCGAATTTGTCGATGAGGTAGCCGGCGGCTCGATACCCAGGCCGTTCGTAATAAGCTGTGAGAAGGGCATTAAGACCGCTCTTCAATCCGGGTCTCTGGCCGGTTTTCCGGTCGTGGACGTCAGGGCCATCGTTTATGACGGCAAGACGCATCCGGTAGATTCGAAGGACATAGCATTCCAGACGGCTGCTAAATTTGCGTTTAGAGAGTCTTTATCCAAGGCAAAACCCGTTATTCTGGAACCAGTGATGGATGTGGATATCGTGGTGCCGGATATGTTCGTGGGCGATATAGCGGGAAGCTTGAACTCGCACCGCGGCCGGGTTATGGGTATGGAGCCCGGCGAGGACGTTCAGACCGTGAAGGCGAAGATTCCTCTGGGGGAGATGTATAAGTATGTTAATGAGCTGAAGTCTATCACGGGCGGCCGTGGGACGTATACTATGACTTTTTCGCACTATGATGTAGTGCCGTCTAATGTAGCACAGGCGATTGTTGAAAAAGCAAAATTGAACAAGAAAGAGGAAGTGGAGGAATAAGATGAGTGGACATTCAAAATGGGCAACGATCAAGCATAAGAAGGCAGCGACGGACGCGAAGCGCGGTTCGCTCTTCACAAAGCTTATCAAAGAAATAACGATAGCGGCCAGATCGGGAGGCAAACCGGAAACGAACCCGAGGCTCAGGGTTGCCATCGAACGCGCGAAAGAACAGAGTATGCCTGCCGATAACATCGAGCGCGCGGTAAAGAAAGGCACGGGTGAGCTCGAGGGCGTAAGTTACGAAGATATAACGTTTGAGGGCTACGGTCCTGGCGGCGTCGCGATCTTCATAGAAGGCGTTAGTGACAATAAGAACCGAGCTACCAGCGAAGTGAGAACCATATTCTCCAAGAGGGGCAGCAACATGGCCGGCGCCGGTTCTGTCAGCTGGATGTTCGAGAAGAAGGGTTACTTTGTGATCAACAAAAAAACCATCGATGAGGACAAGTTGATGGGTATTGTGCTCGACGCAGGCGCGGAGGATCTGATCACGGAAGACGAGAATTACGCGGTGAAGACCGCTCCGGCCGACTTCTTTAAAGTTAAGAAGGCCCTCGAAGATAATAAGATTGCCACCGAGGATGCGGAGATAACGCTTCTTCCCAAGTCGACGGTAAAGGTAACGGGAGAAGACGTTAAGAAGGTTTTGGATCTTGTGGACGCGCTGGAAGAACACGAAGACGTTCAGCATGTTTACGCCAACTTCGATATACCGGATGAGCTTATAAAAGAATGAGTCCCGTTACATGTCTTTACATTTCTTTTAAGATAGTCGAAATATGTTATTTTGGAGATGTAACGGGATGAGGATACTCGGAATAGATCCGGGCCTGGGTACGACCGGATACGGCCTCATAGACGGCGGCAGTTTTAAGGTGATCGAAGCCGGTGTCATAAGAACAAAGTCCGGGATACCGGTCCAGGAGCGTATAAAAAAGATATTCGATGAGATATCCGGGATCATCGAAGAGCATCATCCGGGCGTCCTGGTACTGGAAAAGATATATTCACACTATAAGCATCCTGCCACAGCGATACTGATGGGGCATGCGCGCGCGATGGCCTGTCTTGTCTGCGGAAAGTTTGACATCAAACTGATCAATTACCCCTCCACCAGGATAAAGAAGGTCATAACCGGCAACGGCCATGCTTCCAAGACCCAGGTTCAACGGATGGTCCGGGATTTATTAAAGCTAAAAAAATCGCCCGAACCGGTAGACGTAAGCGACGCGCTCGCTATGGCGATAACCTATTGTTTTGTAGAGAGGAGCCCGATGGGGTCGCATTAAGATGATAGCCTATATATCGGGAAAGATAAGGAAGAAGAAGCAGCTGAGTATTATCATAGATGTGGGCGGCATATCGTATGAGGTCATGATGCCGTCCGCTATTATGAGAGGGCTTGACAGGGCCAGGTGCGAAGACGGAGTGATAACGCTCATCACCTACCACTATTACCAGATGGATCCCTCCAAAGCGATACCTGTGCTGGTCGGATTTTTAAGCGAGATCGAAAAAGAGTTTTTCGAGCACTTCATAACCGTTTCCGGGGTGGGGCCTAAAGCCGCTTGCAGGGCGTTGATCCGGCCTTTTTCGGTGATCGCGGCGGCGATAGATAGAGGCGATATGGCGATGTTAAAGACCATGCCGGGAATAGGAGAACAGAAGGCCCGCGAGATAATAGCTAAGCTGCAGGGTAAGATCGGGAAATTCGGACTTATACAGGACGGAGGCGATCAGGCCGTTCCTGATGCTAAAGAGGATATCAAAGAAGAAGCGGCCAGTCTTCTGGTACAGTTGCAATACAAGAGGAGCGAGGCCCGCGATATGGTCGAGGCCGCGATCAAGCGTAACCCGAAGGCGTCGAATTGCGAAGAGATACTGAACGAAGTCTATAGAGGATCTAAAGTAAGGTTGAATTCCAGATGACAGACGCTGAAAATATGCCAAAAAGAGACAGGGAGAAGATATCGTTTGAACAGGATTTAGGAGCTGTCAGTAAGCTCTCAGGAAGAGACGCGGCGCTTGCCCCGAATGAGACCGAAGAGGACGCGATATTAAACATATCGCTGCGACCCGCCAAGCTCAGGGATTTTATCGGGCAGGGCCCGGTGGTGGAGAATCTGAAAGTATCGCTGGAGGCGGCGAAGAAGCGCGGTGAACCGATAGAGCACACTCTGCTTTCGGGCCCTCCGGGGCTCGGCAAGACTTCGCTGGCCAATATTATGGCTCACGAGATGGGAACGCGCATCACAACGACAAGCGGCCCTGCCATAGGGCGCCCGGGAGACCTTGTAGGCATCCTCACTAATCTCGAACAGGGGGATATATTATTCATCGATGAGATACACCGTCTTTCAAGTATGGTCGAAGAATACATATATCCGGCGATGGAGAATTTTGAAATAGACGTCATAATGGATAAGGGCCCGTACGCGAAGACATACAAATTTAACTTAAAGCCTTTTACGCTGATAGGCGCGACCACCCGCGCGGGGTTATTGACAGCGCCGATGAGATCCCGCTTCGGCATATTCTATCATCTGGAATTTTATGAAGTTGTGGATCTTGTAAAGATAATAATCCGTTCGGCGAAAATCCTGAATATACCTATCGAAAAATCCGCGGCCGATGAGATCGCCAGGCGTTCAAGGGGGACGCCGAGAGTGGCTAACCGCCTGCTACGGCGTGTCCGGGACTGGGTGCAGGTTAAGAGGGATGGGAATATCACAAAGGATGCTTCCGAAGAGGCGCTTAAAGCTCACGGCATAGACGGGATGGGACTTGACAATGTTGACAGGAAAGTTATAAAGGTCATGCATGAATCTTTCGACGGAGGGCCCGTGGGCATAGAATCTATCGCGGCCACCATGAATGAAGAACCGGATACCATCGTCGATATAGTGGAGCCGTTTCTACTGAAGATAGGTTTTTTAAAAAGAACTCCACGCGGAAGAGAGCTTACAAAGCAGGCGTACTCGCATATGGGATTTACGAATAAAGCAAAAGCCGATAAGGAGCTGTTTTGAGCTCTATCGGTATGAATATATTGCTGCATATCTGCTGCGCGCCTTGTTCCATATATCCGATCGACCAGTTAAGAAAAGGTGGGCACCGAATCGCCGGATACTATTACAATCCTAATATCCATCCTTATTCGGAATATCTCAAGAGAAGATCTGAAGCCGACAAATATTCGAAGGACTCCGGTGTGAATATGATAGCCGGCGACTACGAGCTTGAAAAATACCTTGAAAACACTACCTATAGCGAAGCGCTAAAGAACAGATGTCCGATCTGTTGGCGGCTCAGGCTTGAGCGAACCGCCAAATTTGCCAAAGAGAACGGCTTTGAAGCTTTTACGACGACCTTGCTGGGGAGCCCTTACCAGGACCATGAAGTTTTAAGGAAGATCGCCGTGGATATAGCGGATAAGACGGATATCAAATTCCACTACGAAGATTACAGAACAGGTTTCAGGAGATCGACCGAAAAGGCGAAGTCAAAAGGCATCTACTTGCAGAACTATTGCGGCTGTGTATTCTCGAAAGAAGAGCGATCTTAAGAAGAGGGATAGCCGGATCAAAGATAAGGAAAAGAAAGCATGAGTAAGGGAGTGGGTTTAATTTTAGCGCTGATCTTTGCCATGCTCTATGGCGCTGGCCCGGTGAGCGCGCTCGAGGCCGAAAACGATCAGATAGTCGTCAGAGTATCTATAATGGATGATAAGCCTTCAGTCTACTTATCCGTGAAGGATTCATATGAAATTTACGCCATAAATTCCGACAGAGTCCTGATGAGCGGCCCCCGGCTTGCCACAAAAATGTCGGGAACAAAAGATGGGCTCATGGTAGGCGCTAAAGAGCTTAAGATGGGTGGAATCAGAGTAAGCGCCAAAGGCAAGGCAAAGATATACGTCAGCGGCAGATTGTTCAGAGGAGACGTGGTGATCATCAGGAAAGAGAACAATAAACTTATGGTGATAAACCACATAGGCCTGGAGGACTATCTTTACGGTGTATTATATCACGAGGTGTCACATCGCTGGCCTATGGAGGTGCTGAAAGCTCAGGCCATAGCGGCAAGGACCTTTGCGCTGTATCAGGCGAGGCAGAATAAGATGCAGCCGTACGACCTTCGCAGTGATATATATTCTCAGGTGTACGGCGGTTCGACTTCAGAGAGGTGGTCGACTACGATGGCCGTAAACGCGACCAAGGATAAGGTCCTGGTATACGATGGAGACCTCCTGCCGGCCTATTATCATGCTACATGCGCCGGTTCTACCGAGGACTCTTCCAGTATATGGAAGATCAGCATTCCGCCCCTTAAAGGAGTAGTATGTAATTTCTGTTCGCAGTCGCCGCACTACAAATGGACCAAGGAGATCCCCCTCTGGTCGATAGAAGAGAAGCTTCGCGAAAACGGATATAAGGTCGGTAAGATCATGTCGATTGCCATATTAGCCAGAAATAAGTCGGGGAGAGTGGATAAGATGGAGATCAAAGATAACGCGGGCGTTTCCATCGTGCTCACGGGAAAAGATTTCAGGCAGATGATCGGTCCCAATGAATTGAGAAGTACAAAATTTGATCTGTCGGTAAAATTCGGCAGCCTTGTAATAGACGGATACGGTTGGGGCCACGGAGTGGGTATGTGCCAATGGGGAGCTTTCGGCATGGCGTCCCAGGGCAAGAAAGCGGACGAGATACTCAGGCTTTATTATCCCGGCGCCGAGATCGCGGCGATAGATACCATAAGAAGCAAGCTATAGGCATAATGAAATTTACCCGCATAATTCCGCTCTGCTCAATTATCGTGATCATAGTATTGGGATTTGGCGTATACATCACTTCGCTCGCAGGCAGTTTCTTGCCTTATGACGACAGCCTGATATCCGGTAACCCGGTGATAAAGAGCTGGTCAAATATCTCCGCTGTATTTGTCAAAGAGACTATTCCATCATATGAGAGTAAGCTACCCCGCATGTATCGCCCGATACAGATGATCACATACATGGCCGATTACTTCATATGGGGCCTAAGGCCGATCGGATATCATCTGACCAATGTCCTGTTACATCTGCTGACCGCTTTATCCCTGTATTGGTTTGTCAGCCTGCTCACTTCCGGGAAATTCATTCCGTTCGTAACGTCCGTGTTCTTCGTAATACATCCCGTTCAGGCGGAATCCGTGGCTTACATATCGGGAAGGGCAGGCCCTCTTTCGGTATTATTTGCGATGGTCTGTTTCGTCATGTACATAAAATATACCCGGAGAGAGAAGGCCGGATTTTTTATACTGGCTTTTATAGCTTTTATATTAGCGCTTCTCTCGAGTGAGAATATGATAATACTTCCGGCGCTATTCATCGCTTATAACTATTCGTTCCGGACGAAGTCCGGAACGAAATTGATCATCGCGCTTACCATAACTGCGGTATCGTATGCTCTCCTGCGGTTGATACTGGTAAAAAGTTTATTTTCGGACTTTAACATCGTTTTCAGGACGACGCTGGTCCAGAGGTTGCCGGGTTTTTTCGTAGCGGTCACCGATTATTGCAGGCTGTTGATCTCACCCGGCAGCGCGCGCATGGAATACGGCGACAGGATATTCCATTTTGCGGATCCGGCGGCACTATTTGGAGCGATAATACTTATCTTATTGCTATACGCGGCGTTTAAATTGAGAAGATCAAATCCTTTGGCGACTTTTGCGATCAGCTGGTTTCTGATAATGCTTCTTCCTGTTTCGAATATTTATCCCGTAGGCGCATACATGGCGGAGCA
>JAHJHP010000097.1 GCA_018823705.1 Candidatus Omnitrophota bacterium
CCGATCTGAAAGCATCCCAGGAAGCAGAAGCCGCTAAAGCAGCCGCGGAACTTAAAGCCGCCCAGGAAGCCGCAGAACTAAAGGCAGCCAAAGAAGCAGCTGAATTAAAAGCAACCCAAGAGAAAGCAGCCAAAGAAGCCGAGCGCATAGCCACTGAAACTGAGATGGCTAAGAGGCTAAGAGCGGAAGTATTGCTGGTTCAGGAGAAGCTCAAAGCAGCTCAGGCAGTAGTCGATGCAAAAAAAGCCGCTGATCTGAAAGCAACTCAAGAAGCAGAAGCCGCTAAAGTTGCTGCAGAACTGAAAGCAGCACAAAAAGCCGCTGATTTAAAAGCCGCCCAGGACGCCGCTAGTCTAAAAGCAGCTCAAAAAGCTGAAGCGAAGAAGAAAAATAATCCCGTAATCGCATACATTGAAAATCTGGTCAATAAAGTGGTTGGGTGGTTTCAAGGTAAAGTGAAGCTGGATAATGGTAAGACGGGAGCCGCGGATCTTCAGTCAGCAACTGATCTCGTAAAAAATAAAGTGAAAGATCTGGTGGCAAAAGCGGACGAAAATATTGACAAAAGAGATAAGCGTTTAGCCGTAAATGTAGCGAATTCGATGGGCCAGGTAAAATTACCATTAAAATACAAAAAAGGACCGGGCAAGGAGGAGATTGCGGCGCCGAAGATCATCTCTCCTGCCTCCGATGAACTAACCCAGCGTAAAGCATTAGAGACGCATGTTGAAGCGCAGGCAAGCGATAAACGTTTCAACGGTGAAATGGCTAAGTCAGGTAATAAAAAGTCTATGTCATTAATAAATAAGAAAAAGTAGAAAATTCTCCATATATCCACCTACCAGAAAATCCTTGATATAGCGTTCTTGCCGTCCTATAATACACCCGATGCTATTCAAATCGGTACGTTTCAGGATCATATTTTTATACATAGCCATACTGGTTAGCACTCTCTCCGCGTTCAGTCTCCTCATATAATGTAATAACTGCCGATCAGGAGCGCGATATAGTGGGGGAAAAGGTCGACGATTTCTTCGCCCGTATAACGACAGGCTCAAAACATTAGCTTGATGGAATCGTCCGGTAAAGATATAATGTAGACAATAAGTATAGTATAGTAATAAAAAATCATGTGGTGGGCGTAGCTCAGCCTGGCAGAGCACTTGACTGTGGCTCAAGACGTCGCGGGTTCAAATCCCGTCGCCTACCCCAGTAATTTCCTTCTCTCTATGTAATGGGAGAAGTCAAAGCCTATGATCGTAATTAGTGGTCATAGGCTTTTTATCTAGCGCTGTGTCAAAGACTTAGGGCAGTGCGATTATTAATTGCATTTCGAAAGCTTCTTCACCGCATGCTGTTTAAAAATCCTCTCTAAATAATGCAACTTAATCACCAAAATAGCGCAATTCCTCTCTTTGTATACAGCTCTTTTATAACAGGTAGAGAAGCGAGTTTATAGTTAAGGATTGGCGATTTCGTGTAGGGGAATCCTCTCGATTTCTTTTGATTTTAAATACATTCTTTAGTATACTTTACTTAAGAAAAATTGGATCGAATAGGGGAGGTCGCTAAAGCGGCCTGAGAGTTCTGCGAAGCAAGCAGATTACCCGTTGAACCTGACCTACTACGCCATTCAACCAGTAATATGATGGTATGGCTTCGTAGGGTCAATTCTTCGAAGCTCAAAGCCGGAAGGCTTTGAGCGAAGTAGAATGATCTGGATAATGCCAGCGGAGGGAAGATATAAATAGATATTTAACCCTTATGCTTAGGCATAAGGGTTTTTTATTTCTAAACAAAAAAAGGGGGGAGGGGACATATGAAATTGGATGAGATAGTCATTTCTAAAGCAATAATCGAATCTTATAAAGACAAGCTTGTAAAAGCGCTGGATGTTGATGTGGCAATTGTCGGCGCAGGACCCGCTGGCATGGTTTGTGGTTATTATTTAGCGAAGGCAGGAAAGCATGTAGTTCTTTTTGAAAGAAAGCTTTCCGTTGGAGGAGGGATGTGGGGTGGTGGCATAATGTTTAATGAAATTGTGGTGCAGGAAAAAGCTAAAAGACTGTTGGATGAGTTTGGTATTAAAACTAAGCGCTATGAAAAAGGTTATTATCTAGCGGATGCCATCGAATCAGTCTCAACCATTTGCTCTAAAGCAGTAAAGGCAGGGCTTAACATATTTAATCTAATAAGCGCCGAAGACGTAATGGTGCGAAATAAAAAGGTAACAGGACTGGTATTAAATTGGACGGCAGTTGAAATGGCTAATCTGCATGTAGATCCTATTTCAATGCGCGCTAAATTTGTTGTGGATTCCACGGGGCACCCAGCGGAGGTAGCGCGTATTGTTGAAAGAAAATCCGGTATTAGACTTAAGACAAAAACCGGGAAGACCATGGGCGAACAATCTATGTGGGCAGATGTAGGGGAAGATACGATTGTAAAGAATTCAAAAGAGATATGCTCCGGTTTATATGCTTGCGGCATGTGCGCAAACGCGGTATTCGGTGGCCCGCGCATGGGACCGGTATTTGGCGGGATGCTTCTAGCAGGTGAAAAAGTCGCCAAGGATTTGATCAAGAAGCTTTAAACGACAAGGGGTGGTGAGGGGACGAGGAAGCCGCTCTCTGAAAAGCACAAAGTAGCTATTTTAGTCTGATATAAAATATCCCACTTTCCCACTTGACAACTTTCCCACGATAGTGTATACTCCTAATAGAAAGGAGAAAAGCATGAAAACACTCAAATCGCGCAAAATAACAAGAAGGAATGTAATTAATATCCATGAGGAGTTTGTCCCATACCATACAAAGTCCCTCGATTCTAAGCATAGGATCACCTTAGGCGATAAATTGATTAAGGCGCTTGGTAAGCGGAGGAACGTGGATGCCTATATGATGTTTATAGGCAGAGAAGGAGATATTTTATTGAGACCAACCATCTCCATTCCCAGTAATGAGGCATGGATATATCGTAACCCAAAAGTTATAGGAAGTGTGCGTAAAGGCCTTGAAGAAGCCAGGGAGGGAAAAACTGAGCGCGTAGACGATCTGGATTCTTTCTTGGATAACCTGTGAAATTCTTTTTAAGTTTTACGCAAACCGCTAAAGCCAATCTTAAGGAAATAAAAGAATCTTCTCATCTTGAGAAGCGCTTTAAGGCGGTTTCGAAGGCTCTTAGATTTCTTCAAGAAAACCCGCGCCACCCCAGTTTACAGACCCATGAGTTTTCTTCTCTGGAGGGCCCTAATGGAGAAAAAGCGTTTGAAGCTTATGCGGAGCAGGATACACCCGCTGCGTACAGGATTTTTTTCTTTTACGGTCACCGCAAAGGAGAGATTGTTGTGGTGGCTGTTACTCCTCATCCATAATTAAGAGTTACGACTTTTCTGACCAGAAATGACCGGACATTTCGGACCCTCCCTCTAAGTAGCAAAATTCGCTTGTTTATGCCAATAATTTGACTATAATAGGTACCTATAGAAACAGAGAGGTTTCTCCTCGGCTCATACGAGAGGTCCTCATATTCTTTCCAAGGTGTAAAAACATATGGCTAAAGAGATAATATTCGGCTTATTAGGCGGCTTAGGGCTCTTCATTTACGGCATGCATCGAATGAGCGAAGGCCTGCATAAGATAAGCGGCCAGAGAATGCGCACAATCATGCATTCGCTTACCGGCGGCCCCAAAAGAGGGGTTTTGGTCGGGGCCGGAATAACGTGTTTTATCCAGTCCTCATCGGCCACAACCGTCATGGTTATAGGTTTTGTAAATGCGGGCCTGATGACGCTGACCCAGTCCTTAGGGGTAATATTAGGCGCCGACATAGGCACCACAATAACCGCACAGTTGATCGCCTTTAAGCTTACCGATTATGCCTTACCTATTATCGGCGTTGGAATGATCATGTCTTTATTAGCCAGGCGCAGGGTACATAAGAATATCGCAGAGTTTTTATTGGGGTTCGGGATACTATTTTTAGGGTTAAGCATATTAACACAAGTAGTCAAGCCCTTAGGAGGTTTCCCCATATTCAATGAAGTTATGGTTAATTTTAGCAAGAATCCCTTGCTGGGGATTTTGGCAGGGACAATCGTTACCGCCATACTTCAAAGCAGTTCTGTTACGATCGGTATGGTCCTCGGGCTTTCTATGACAGGACTAATCGATTTACGGGCCGCGATACCTATCGTCCTCGGTTGTAATATAGGGACCTGCATTACGGCACTAATTGCCTCTATCGGGACAAGCATAGCCGCCAAGAGGGCGGCCATTGCGCATATCACTTTTAAGGTTGTGGGAGTGGTGATATTTTTGCCATTTTTGGGGCCGTTTGCGGAGCTGATTTCGTTAACCTCTAAGGATATTACAAGAGAGATAGCCAACGCGCATACTCTCTTTAATGTTATCAATGTATTGATATTGATTCCATTCATCCCTCTCTTTGCTAAGCTTCTCACGAAATTTGTGAAAGGCAAGGAAGAAGAAGAGGAGGAGTATTCACCTAAGTACCTGGACAAATATCTGTTAAATACACCTCCCATAGCTATCGAAGCCTCGGTAAAAGAGATCGTAAGGACGCTTGATGTGGCCAAGAAGATGGTTGCTATCGTGATGCATGGTTTGAGGCATAATGATTTGAAAATTTTAGATAAGGTAACCCGCAGAGAAGAAGCGGTCGATTCTTTGAGGGAGGCAATAACGGAATATTTGGTAAAGCTTATGCAGCAGGAGCTGGGAGCCGACGAATCCAAGAAAATCCCTTCGTTAATTCATGCGATAAACGATGTGGAAAGAATAGGAGATCATGCCGATAATCTGCGCAATCTGATAGAGCAAAAGATAGATAGCAGGCTCTCTTTCTCTTCGATAGCGCTTGAAGAGATCGAGAGGATGTACGGCGGGATCAACAATATGATAGACTGCTCTATGAAAGCGCTCCAGACCAACGACATGAATGAGGCCAGGTTTATTATGGCAGAGGAATGCCAGATAAACGTTATGCGCGACAGATTTAAGAGTAACCACATAAAACGTCTTGAAGAGAGCAAGTGCAACGTGATCTCCGGCGTAGTTTTTCTGGATATCATCAGCAACTTCGAGAAGATAGGTGATCACCTGAACAATGTCGCCCAGGCGATTACAGAAGGACTGCAGTGGTAACCACTTCCTAATGAAAATAAATAGCTCATATCTCAAGATACTGATTTTATTGACAATATCGGGTCTGTTGGCCGCCATATGTCGCATGAATGGTTTTACCGCCAAACAATCGTTCGTTCTTTTCGTATTTTTACTCTCTATTTTAGGGACATTATTTTTCTGGGAACTCAGAGTAGGCCTGGTTTTCCTCGGAAGCGGCGTTTTATTTTTGACGCGAAGCGTGAATCTGGAAAATTTCATAAAATTTGCTTCCCTTGACGTTATACTATTCTTGATCGGAATCATGATTGTTGTCGGGGCGATGAGAGAAACAGGTATCTTCCACCTTTTGATATCAGCCATATTGAGAATAAAACACATCAACGGAGTTGCTCTTTTTATTATTTTAGGCGTAATGTCCGCTGTTCTATCCGCGCTCATGGGAGAGGTGGCGTCTATACTGCTTATGACAGCAATGATATTTGATATGTGCAAATCTTTGAAAATGAAGCCCGCGCCGCTTGTCATATTTTCGGTTTTGACGACAAACATAGGCTCCGCCGCTACATTGCTCGGTAATCCGGTTGGTGTTCTTTTAGCATTGCGGGGCGGACTATCCTTTGAGGACTTTCTGCGATGCGCCCTTCCTGTTTCAGCTGTTGTCTTGATCGTTGTAATGGCGATCCTGTTAATGTGGTACAGGTCGTACGTGAAAGAAATGTCTTCTAAACTCACATCAGAAAATAGACAGACAGTACCTTTTTCTTTCTCAATTGACAATCGTACCAAAATAAGCATTGCGATGTTTCTGCTGATGCTTGCCAGCATGGCATTTCATAGGCGCATAGAAGTTCTTTTCGGTATTGAAAATAACACAGTTTTGATTATGTCACCGATTATATTTGCCGGATTACTTATGATATTTCGTAAAGATAAAGCGTTGTATTATATCGAACGGGGGGTAGACTGGTCATCGATATTATTTTTTATGTTTCTCTTTGCCCAGACCGGAGTAATCCAGGCATCCGGCATCGGTCAGCTATTTGCCGAAAAGATTACGGCTGCTTTCGGTACCCATCCAAGATTACTCTCCGGCATGGTGCTCTTCTCCAGCGGTTTTCTTTCGAGCGTTCTCGATAATACAGTGGTCGTCGCTGCCTATATACCCGTC
Organism: Candidatus Omnitrophota bacterium; assembly: GCA_018823705.1. Classification (GTDB taxonomy): domain Bacteria; phylum Omnitrophota; class Gorgyraeia; order 2-01-FULL-45-10; family 2-01-FULL-45-10; genus CAIMPC01. The sequence goes on from JAHJHP010000097.1 coordinate 6,316, forward strand.
ATAAAAAGCCTGCACCTTATGCATATGAGCTTAAAACCTCTATGGTGGTGTATACTCTTTGGCGCCTGCTTCGGCGGAAATATCACCGTTTTAGGCTCGACGGCAAATATCGTTGCGTTAGGCGCTCTTGAGCGTGAAGAACACGTCAAAGTAAATTTCATGGATTGGATTAAGATAGGCATGATAGTTGGTGTTGTCTCAATGCTCATCGCCTATTTTGCAGTAATATCGTTTAACATTTTTTCCGTATGACCACACAGAAAATAGGGGACAGCGCCCTATTTAAGAGGCGGCCACAACACAGCTTTTTTAGGATCGGGGGAACAATTCAAGGATGCATACAAGTAAACGAAACATTATAAAGAGAAGGTAAAGGCGATACATGCCTAAAACAAAAATCATTGCTACCTTAGGGCCAGCAAGTAGTAGTGCTACAGTTATCCGTAAGATGATGCTCGAAGGAATGGATGTGGTGCGGCTGAACTTCTCGCATGGAAGCCATGAAGGACACAAAGCAAAGCTGGATATCGTAAGAATTCTTAATAAGAAATACCGTCGTCGCATCAAAGTTTTACAGGACTTACAGGGAAATCGCATAAGAATCGGTCTGCTAAAAGACCACAAGCCAATGGAGCTTAAGAAAAGACAGATAATCCGGTTAACCCAAGAGGGTGTAATAGGAGAAGAAAAAATTATTCCTTTTGATTATAGAGGCCCTTTAAGTGATATCAAAGCCGGTCAATTCATTTATATTGACGACGGCAATATCGCTTTAGTAGTCAAAGAGAAAACAAAGAGAACGCTTAAGGCCTGGGTAATGACAGGGGGATTTTTAAAAGAGAATAAAGGGGTTAATATTCCCGGAGCACATTTAAGTTTTCCGGCTATAACCGAAGAAGATAAAACAGATATCCAGTTTGGCATAGAAAATAAAGTTAACTATATTGCGCAGTCTTTCGTGCGCAGCAGAATTGATGTCCTGGCGGTAAAAGAAAGAATTTCAAAGGAATTGCCAGGCTGTTTGATTATAGCTAAAATAGAGTGCCGCCAGGGCATTAAAAATATTGACGAGATTATTGAGGTTTCTGATGGTGTTATGATTGCCAGGGGCGATATGGGAATATCCGTGCCTATATATGAAGTCCCCATAATCCAAAAACAAATTATAAAAAAGTGTAATTTAGCAAAAAAGTTTGTGATTACTGCTACCCAGATGTTGGAGAGCATGACAGAGAATCTCATCCCTACCCGGGCAGAGGTAAGCGATGTGGCCAACGCAATAATAGACGGCACTGATTTTGTTATGCTTTCAGCGGAATCAGCCGTGGGTAAATATCCGGTTGAAACGGTTGCCATGATGAATAACATAATAAAATTCACCGAAAGACATTTATCTCGTTAGAAATACGATTTCTAACGGGATAAATTAGGGGAGCTTAAAGCTTAAGGGACGTTTTCAAAGTTCATCTTAGAACTGCTTTATTTCTCATCCTAGAACTGTCCCCGCACCCGATTTCCCAACTATTTTGTATGTAACTGAAGGTCTATGGGGGACACCTCTGGGATGGGTTTTGGGACACATCTAGGATGAGTTTTGAAAACGTCCCTTGCTTTCCTAGAAGAGATATTCTTTGGCTTAAGGGGCAAGATTTCAAAAATACTTGACATACTATACATGGGTATGGTATACTCCAAAAAAAGGAGGTGATAACGATGGCAAGGAGATCTAGTAAAACTTCTCAAACATCTGTAAGTCAGGAACAGACCAATGAGATGATTCAGAAAAAAGCTCAGGAAATTTATGAGAAAAGTGGCCGGAAGCCGGGTAGAGATATGGATAACTGGTTAGAAGCTGAACGAATCGTGAAGAGACAGCCGTAGCACTTAAGTCGTATGGAGGTGCGATATGGGCGTGATGCAAGAGATAAAAGAAAAATGGCAAAAGTATCTTAAAGAAATGGCGGAATCTAATGAGAAGATGTGGAAAGGAAGAAAGCCAGGTTGTTGCAACAAAGAAGAAGATAGGGAGGTAAAAGATGGAAAATATTAGGCCTATCTACAAGAAATTACTCATCGCGGCAATAGTAATATATATCACAGGCGTGACATTTAGTCTCGCGAATATATATATGAAGGTTGGTGAAATAGAGCATGCGTTAACGCATGCGTCCGGAGGACATCAACACGATCATTAAGACATTAGATATTGTTATGGCTTAAAACGAAGCATGGGGGAAATAGAAAAATGGAACACACAGAAGTATTGTCCTATTTAAGAAAGATAGAAGGGCAGATCCGCGGTGTCCAAAAGATGATAGAGGAAAAGAAATACTGTGTAAATATCCTTACACAATTACATGCTATTGTTGGCGCGATAGGAAATGTGGAGGACAAAATTCTTAGAAAACATTTTGAAAATTGCGTTGTTTCCGCATTTAAAGGTAACTCCAAAAAGAACAGAGAAGAAAAAATGGAAGAGATTCTTAGTCTCATATCAAAATTTCGAGAATAAAAATGGAGTCAATAGGACAACCTTCAGGGAAGGGGGTGTTTAGGATGTCAAGAAATCATATCCGATGGCTGATCAGGCCGGTGGCACATTGCAAAGAGGGGTGCTGTAAATTGTCCGGGGCAAGACGTTAAACTGCCCATAGTAAAATAATCAAAATAGACAAAAATAAGGAAAAGGAGATCAAGGTGATTAACAAAATGAAGATTATATTGATTGCTATGGTAGCTATTTTCGGAGTAAACGGGGTATCTTTTGCCATGTCAGGTTGTGACATGGGTAGCAAGAGCGAGTCCGGCCAAACCTCCGCGCAAGACGCAGGAAAAGGGTCAAGCGCCACTAATGTAGGCAATAAAGCCTGTCCTATAAGCGGTGACGCGGTGGATGGAAATACGACCTATGAATATAAAGGTAAGACCTATAATTTCTGCTGCCCAATGTGTATCCCAGAATTTAAGAAAAACCCGGAAAAATATATCGCAAAGATAGAACAAGTCGCTGGTAGTGAGCATTCAATGCAGGAAGCCAAGAACTAATCAACTAATCGCTAATCGATCGCTAATCGGGGGACACAATACTAATTTCAATTCAGGAGGATTGGTAGCTCTGTCAACTTCCAGCACGATCCATTTTGTAGTGATGACAACAACTATTAAATAAAAGTAGTTTTCTAAAATTCCCCACTGTACACATTGAGCTTATCAGAGGACCTATCAGAGGATTTTTGATTGCTAGTAACCCCTTTAGTAGTATATAATATTTCCAATACAATGGAGTGGCGATGGATGAGCAAGATTACATATAGAGAGATTACCGGGCAATCCTGAGATCGAGAGATTGCCTTTTTTAGCATATATCATTATTGAGCGCACAATAGCCATGAGAATAAGGGCGATTATGTTGAGTAAAAAACACAATATCATTCTCTTTAGTCTGTTTGCGCTGCTTGCCATTCCGATGATCCAGGCAAGAGCCGGTGAAGTAGTAGCGCGAGATAACATTGTGACGCAAGTATTATCGCTCAATAGCGCGGTCGAAGAAGCCAGGAGAGAGAACCCGGAAATTCTGGCCGCAAAGAGGCATTACGAGGCCGCGAATGCAAGAATTTCCCAGGAACTCGTCCCCGAAGACCCGGTAGTGGAGTACATCTATGATGAAATGCGGGCCGGCGTTCCCGGCCTGATGGGCAAACCGATGCGCAGTTATGGTATCTCGCAGAAAACACCGTTTCCTTCGAAGCTTATCCTTCGTTCGAATATTGCGGCAAAAGACGCCAAGATATCTTATGAGGGCTATAAAGAAAAAGAGCGTGATGTCATCGCAAGGACGAAGATCGCTTATGGCGAAACATGGTATATAGATAAGGCATTGGGTATAACAAAAGAAAACCAGGCTCTTCTGGAACAATTCTGTTCCAGCACGGCTTCCAGATATTCTCTCAATAAGGCGAGCGAGCAGGATGCCCTGAAAGCGCAGGTTGAGCTTGCAAAAGTGAAGAATTCCATTATTTTGCTTGACCAAAAACGCCAAATCGCGCAA
>JAHJHP010000028.1 GCA_018823705.1 Candidatus Omnitrophota bacterium
AATCCTACGAAGCACTCGGTATTTTAAGCCTTGAATGCGAAGTAGGATTTGAGGCCGCCTCCGGCGGCCGAGTTCCGCAAGGTTCCCCTTTTTCTGCTGAACAAAAGACCGACCCTATTTCGTATACAAGAGCTAGTCCGCCGAATGCCTCGTAGGGGAATATTTTCAGTGCGAATATACTTCGGCTTAGGTTTACATGCCATCCTCTAGGGGTAAAACAGTGGGGACGGGCTGCTCTTTCATCAAAAAGCTGCCCATCCCCACTATTTATTCTACGAACGGCGGGAACTATTTCCTTCTTTTTTTCTTCTTCTTTCCGCCGACCAGCATCTTCGCTCTAGAAACATCGCCTTTTTTATCGATGAAATAGAGGTACCCTGACTCCTTCTCTACTGCAGGCTTCGCGACCACCTTGCCGCCGCCGCCTTTGGATTTTCCTCTAGCCATCTTCGTTTCGACGACATTACCCTTCTTATCGACGTAATAGAGATAGCCCTTCTTACGCTTTATACCTACTTTCGCTACCTTCTCTGCCATTTATTTCACCTCCCTTCGAATTATTAATTTACACATTGAGTCTTTTCATGCCTTCTCACGTTCCTATCCGAACGCTCTTTACTACTTCTTCAAGCGTCGCGATCGCCGAGTATATCGCGAGCGCGCTCGTCTTAGGATTGGCCTTCGATGGCACATTCTCCGTCCTCGTAGTTATCGTGCCCGAATCGCCCGTTATCTCGACCTCATGAATATTGCTCTTATAATGAGGCGATGTCACAATACGCACTTTGGTGCGTCCGGCCCCTATACCGGCAAGGCTCAAGACCGCGGCTACATTGACATTGGCCGGAAAACCTTTGACCGCATCTCTTGCGCTTCCGTCAAAAAGCACGGTCTCTTTTGTTATGGCGTATACATCGACCCCATTATTCACCAGATATGGCGCACCCTCCAGCCCCTTCGGCGGCTTCCGCGTCGTCAACGTCACAGCCGCTATCTTTCCGCACCCCGCGGCCTTGAGAGCGTCGATCCCGCTCACAGCGCCGCTGGGTATATATATCTTCACACCCTTAGCAGCTGCCTTCTTCAGTAGCGCCTCTCTTCCGAGTAATCCACCGACGCTCATAACCAGGCAGTTCGTGTTATCTTTTATACACTTCGCAACTATCGTTCCGGAAACAGACGCGCTCGAGGACTCGACCACCAGGTCCACTTTCTTGATGAGCCCATCGAGTTTTAAGGCCCGGACCCTCTTCTTCAAATAACCGTTCAGCGCCGCGATCTTATTATCGTCAATATCACATACGGCCGCGAGTTCTACGGCGAACTTAAGTTTCGTCAAACACGCCTCGGCTATCCTTGTCCCCATCGCGCCGCAACCTACAATCCCGATCTTAAGTCTCTTCATGATCAATACCCCGATATAACAGCGCCGCTCTTCTCTCCCGTGACCGCGAGCATCCTGTCGAGAGCCTTCTTAGCTCCCGTTCTCACATCGTCCGCAACCTTTATCTCATAGACCATCTTCTCCAGGCTTTGAGCTACCCATCCGAGAGTGATCAGTTTCATGTTGGCGCAAACAAGGTGCGGAGTCGGCAGATAAAATTTCTTATCCGGATTATCTTTCTGCAGTTTATACAGCATACCGGATTCAGTAGCAATGATAAATTCCTTCAATGGCGACTTCTTTACGTATGTGAACATACCGCCCGTAGAACATATATGATCTGCCAGAGCCAGCACTTCGGGATTGCATTCGGGGTGGGCGATAACCTCTGCGCCTTTATGAATATTTTTTGTCTTTATGACATCCTCTTCCTGGACCCTGATATGCGTCGGACAGAAACCCTCCCATAATATTATCTCCTTATCCGGGACCTGCGACTGGACATATCTGCCCAGATTCTTATCAGGAACGAATATCACTTTCTTCTCTTTGAGGGACCTGACTACCGCTATTGCGTTCGAGGATGTGCACGCTATGTCGCTCTCCGCCTTCACTTCCGCGCTTGAGTTCACATAACATACCACCGCCGAGCCGGGATATTGAGCCTTCTTGGCTCTAAGTTTCTCGGGGGTTATCATATCTGCCAGCGGGCATCCGGCCTCCATGACCGGCAGCAGAACCTTCTTACCGGGATTCAGTATCGAGGCTGACTCGGCCATGAACTGGACACCGCAGAATACTATGACATCGGCGTCTGTTCTGACGGCAGCCTGGGAAAGCGCGAGCGAATCTCCGGATATATCGGCTATCTCCTGTATCTCATCGCGCTGATAATTATGGACGATGATGACGGCGTTGCGGCTCTTCTTAAGCTTCGATATCTTCTTCTTCAGCGCCTCATTATATTTCAATTCGTCTTTATTCTGCTTTTCGGTATTCATAAGTTCACGCCTTTACTATGACATTGTCTATAAGCCTTGTACTGCCCACAATTGCTGCGATCGCTACGAGCGCCTCTCCGGATATGACCGAAATATCTTTAAGGTCTTTCGTGTCCACTATCGAAACATAATCTATCTTCACCATAGGCTTTTGCGATATAAGCTCTTTCATCTCCTTAATTATTTTACCTGAATCCCTTTCACCTGCGACAGTAAGCGCTGAGGCCTTTTCCAGGGACCGATTCAATACGAGCGCCTCACGCCTCTCGGCCTCGGAGAGGTAGATATTACGCGAACTCATAGCAAGCCCATCGCTTTCGCGGATTATAGGCATAGCTTTTATCTCAATATCCATGTTGAGGTCTCTGGCCATCTTCTTTATCACTATCGCCTGCTGGACATCCTTCTGTCCGAAGTATGCAACGTCGGGTTTTACTATATTGAACAGCTTCGCGACTACGGTTGCGACTCCCTTAAAATGCTCCGGACGCGATATGCCGCAAAGCTTATCGGTAAAATTTTCGACGTTGACGTACGTAGCGTACCCTTCCGGATAGATCTCCGACACGGACGGACAGAACATAATATCTACGCCAGCGTCTCCGGCCAGAGCTTCATCGCGTTTAATGTCACGCGGATACTTCTTAAAATCCTCTTTGGGGCCAAATTGAAGAGGATTTACGAATATACTTAAGACCACCACATCGGTATGTTTTTTAGCCGCTTTCACCAGGCTCATATGCCCTACGTGAAGATAGCCCATCGTCGGGACAAAACCTATCGTTTTACCCTCTTTTCTCAGGATCTTTACGAGGGTAGCCATTCTTGAAATACTGTTGATCAATTTCATCCGAACACCTTCTTTATTATGCTCTATTCAGTTCCCGCAAGCCCTTCAAAACAAATTCCCGTTCATTGATCCGGGGGTGCGGTATTATCAGCTCATCTTCATTAACTATCTCATCGCCGTAATATAAAATATCAAGATCTATGGTCCTCGGGCCGTTCTTAACGGTCCTCTTGCGTCCGAGGGCTTCCTCTATCACGTTCAATTCTTTCAGGAGCGATTCAGGAGAAAGCGAAGTCTCTACCTCCATCACTCCGTTCAGGAACTTACCCTGCTCGATGGGGCCGACGGGATCCGTTTCGTATATCGCGGATACGCGCTTCAGGACGATATCCGGATTAGCCTCTATTCTCCCGATGGCCAGATCTATATTCCGGCGCCTTGGACCCATATTGGAACCTATACCTATGTAACAGGTCGTCATATAGTCAGAACGCTATACCAATCTTTTTCTGATGCGCTCCACGGCTTCTTTGATCCGTTTCTTATCGACGGTAAGCGCCATTCTTATATATCCCTCGCCGTTATTACCGAAACCGTTTCCCGGAGTGGCCACTATGTCGCACTTATCCAGAAGCTCCTTCGCGAATAACGTCGAAGTGTATCTGGGCGGAACCTTGAACCAGACATAAAATGTCGCCTTCGGTTTCTCTACATCCCAACCGAGCGACCGCAGGCCCGTTACCAAACAATCCCGCCTATCCTCGTAAACTCTGAGCGCCGCGGCGATATGCCTGTCATAGCCTTCAAATGCGGCAACACCTGCCCATTGTATGGCAAAAAATACGCCGGAATCTATATTGGACTTTACTTTTGCGAGAGCTTTGATAAGCTCGGGATTGCCGCAGGCAAAACCAAGCCTCCAACCGGTCATATTGAATGTCTTGGAGAGCGAATGGAACTCGATAGCCACTTCTTTTGCTCCCTCTACCTCAAATATACTGGGGGCTTTATAACCGTCATAACCCATCTCGGAATACGCGGCGTCGTGGCAGACTATTATGTCATGCTTCTTCGCAAATTCTACGACATGCGCGAAAAAACGCTTATCGCATACCGCGCCGGTGGGATTATTGGGATAGTTGATGAATATCATCCGCACTTTATGCAGGATGTTATGGTTGATAGCTTTCAGGTCAGGCAGAAAATGATTCTTTGCCTCAAGCGGCATAAGCTCCACAACGCCGCCAGCAAACCATGTCCCCGATTTATAGGGCGGGTAGCACGGATCAGGAACGAGCGCGACATCCCCCGGGTTTATGCACGCCAGGCCCATGTGCGCGATGCCTTCTTTCGAGCCGATGAGCGGCAATATCTCGGTATCGGCATCGAGATCGACTCCGTAGCGTTTTTTGAACCATATAGCGCACGATTGCCTGAATTCGGGAAGCCCCGAGTCGAGAGGATAACGGTGGTTCTTCGCGTTCCGCATGGCCTTATTCATCGCATCGATGATAAACTTAGGCGTGGGCATATCGGGATCTCCGACCCCAAAGTCGATTATGTCGCGTCCCTCGTCGCGCGCCTTCTTCTTCGCCCTGTCTATCTCGACGAAGAGATACGGCGGCAGCTTCTTCAGCCTCTCTGACATATCTATCTTCATCTACGCTCCTTTACTGCGAAAATACTCTTCGGATCCCCGTTATCTGGTGATAGTGGCAACCCAGCCAGTGGGCCTCGCCTAATTTTGCTATCAAGGATTATTACTTAGTATTTAAATATTTCTTTTTTTGAAACCGTTTTACCACACACATATGGGTTTATTGGTACAACCTTAGCAAAATTTACGGCTCAACCCACGTGGCTGGATTGCCACTTACACATCTTTTAAATAACAGAGGTCGCTCATTACAATATTTTCGCCTCCACTCGCTTCACCTATTCGCTGAAAGCTGACAGCTGATAGCTGAAAGCTACCACTTTACAGTCCCAGAACATCTTTCATGCTGTAAAGCCCGGCTGGCTTGCCGACGATAAACTTCGCGGCCTTGAGAGCGCCATTGGCGAAGATATCGCGCGTCTTCGCGCTATGCGTTATCTCGACCAGGTCCGTAGGACTATCGAATGTGATCGTATGTTCCCCGACTATCTCATCCTCGCGGACGGACTCGATCGGTACTTCGATATTTTTACTGACATCCTTTACTATGCGCGCCATCTCTTTCGCCGTGCCGCTCGGAGCGTCTTTTTTATGTATGTGGTGCGCTTCCACTATACTGACATCGTACCCGTCGCCCAGCACTCTGGCCGCATCCGCTATCATCTTAAAGAGAAGGTTTACACCGACCGACATATTCGGGGAAAAGATAACCGGTATCTTCTTCGCAGCCTCTCTGACCATTTCCTGCTCGGATGCGGAAAGTCCGGTAGTACCGATCACTATCGCCTTTCCCAGTTTTTCACACAGCTGGAGATTCTTGACGGTAGCTTCCGTGGTGGTGAACTCTATCAGGCAATCACAGGCCTCTATCAGGTCCTGTGATTCGTCGCCTGCGTCAAAACTTCCTGAAAGCTCAAGCGAGGCATCGTCCCTGGAAAGCTCAGCTATCCTGGAACCCATCTTCCCTTTCGAGCCGCTTACGCATATCCTGATCATCTCTGACCCCTAGGTAATCTAGCTTTTTTTACCGTAAACTGACAACTGACAACTATACGAGCTTGTACTCTTTCAGCGTCTTAACTAACTTCTCCCTGTTCTCCGGGGCCATTTCACACATGGGAAGCCTTAACCCGGGTTCACACATCTTCATAAGGCCCATTGCGGTCTTAACGGGTATAGGGTTCGTCTCGATAAACATCGCCTTGACCAGATTGAGCAGCCTGTAATGGCTCCCCTCGGCCTTTTTGACATCGCCTCTTTCGAACGCGGCGCAGAGATCCGCCACGTCGCGCGGCACTATGTTAGCAACCACTGAGATAACGCCGACGCCGCCTATCGCCATGACCGGCAGCGTGAGAGCGTCATCACCCGATATCAGCAGAAAATCCTTTGGGCACATATTCCTGATCCTCGCCATCTGTTCGAGGCTTCCACTGGCCTCCTTCACCCCTATTATGTTCTTTATCCCGGCGAGCTTCACGAACGTCTCCGGCTCGATATTAACGCCTGTGCGCGAAGCGATATTGTAAAGTATTATGGGGATATCGACCGCTTCGGCTATCTTCTTAAAGTGCAGGTACAGGCCATTCTGCGTCGGCCTGTTATAATACGGGCTCACCTGTAACGACGCCTGAGCCCCCGCGGCTTTCGCGTGTTCGGTGAGGACTATGGCCTCATCCGTGGAATTCGATCCGGTGCCGGCTATTACCGGGATACGTCCCTTGGCGTACTTTATAACAAGCTCGATAACCTTGTCGTGCTCCTCATAATTAAGGGTCGCGGATTCACCCGTGGTGCCGCAAGGCACAAGCGCGGACGTGCCGCTTCTTATATGAAATTCGACCAGCTCTCCGAGCGCCTTCTCGTCGATACGGCCCTGCTTGAAAGGCGTAACTAACGCAACCATCGAACCTTTAAACATTGTTTATCACTCCTTCGTAAACGAGTTTCGCGCTTCCTTCCAGATAGACATCCTTGAAATTACCATTGATCTTGCTGAAATAGACCTTGAGTTTCTCGCCGCTTCGCGTCTTGACCGTAATGGGCGAGGTCATACCCTCGCGCTCCGCGGAGATCAACGCGCTCGCGACAGATCCTGTGCCGCAAGCCAGCGTCTCGTCCTCCACCCCGCGCTCGTACGTCCTCACCTTTATGCTGTTCTTGCCATCGAGCTGAACAAAATCGGCGTTGGTGCCCTCAGGAGCGAATTCGCCGTGATTGCGCAGATGCGATCCCAGATTTTTTACATCAACCTTATCGAGATCATCCACGAAATGGATCACGTGCGGCACTCCGGTATTTACAAAAGTCAGCTTATACGGGCACTTATGTATCATGAGGCACAGATTCCACCTTATATCCTTCGGCTCTGTCAGCATCACCTTGATCATGTCACCATCTATACGCGCCTTCAACGCTCCGGCGATCGTCTCTATGGTCATATCCGTCGCGGCTATCTTTGCCTTTACGGCGTATAGCGCTATACATCTCGAGCCATTACCGCACATCTGAGCCTGACTGCCATCGGAATTGAATATACGCATCCTGAAGTCGCAATTCCTTGACTTTTCGATCACAAGCAGGCCGTCGGAGCCTATCGAACGCTTGCGATCGCAAACGCTCCTGGCCAGAGCAGGCAGGTCTTTAACGGACGATTTACGGTTATCGATTATGACAAAATCGTTTCCCGTGGCTACGGCCTTGGTGAATTTAAGAACGCTCATATTATTTTAATACTTTCGGTATAGTCTCGCCCCTGACGAGATCCCTGTATGTCTCGTGCTTACGGATTACGTAAAAATCTTTATTTATTACCATAACCTCAGCGGGACGCGGCCTGGCGTTGTAATTACTGGCCATCGTAAACCCGTATGCGCCGGCTCCCATCACCGCCAGGAGGTCGTTTTTAAAGACCTGCGGCAGCAGCCTGTCCTTACCCAGGAAATCTCCAGACTCGCATATCGGCCCGACGATATCGACCTTTTCGCAGGTCTCGGAACTGTTCTCGGCCACCTTCACCGGCACTATCTTATGATATGCCTCGTAGAGGCTGGGCCTTATGAGATCGCTCATGCCGCTGTCCATTATGACAAACTTCTTCCTCGGAGTCCTCTTCGTATATATGACGCGGGTCACGAGGACACCGCTATTGCCGGAAACGAATCGTCCCGGTTCGAGAATTATCTTAAGACGCGACTTCTTCAGGAGCGGGATAACTTTCTGCGCAAAACTCTTGGCCGTCTGCGGGTTCTCTATAGAATATATTATCCCAAGGCCTCCGCCGATATTGAAATATTCGACATCTATCTTTCGGGCTTTCAGGAACTCAAGCACCTTCTCTATCGCGTCCTCAAAGGGTTTCGCGTCAAGTATCTGTGATCCTATGTGCACATGCACTCCGTTGATATTGAGATTGGGATACTTCCACCTCATATTAAATATCTTATGCGCCGTATCGAAATCCAGGCCGAACTTGGACTCTCCCTTTCCTGTCGCGATATAATGATGCGTCTTCGGGATGACGTCCGGATTTATTCTGATAGCCACGTTGACTTTCCTGTTAAGCTTGCCGGCGATAGATTGGATCTCCTCGAGCTCGTCTTCGGATTCCGTGTTAAAAAATAGTATGCCAAACTCTATGGCATCTTTGATCTCATCCGATCTCTTTCCGACGCCCGCGTATACTACCTTCTTCGGATTGACCCCTGCCAAACGCGCCCTGTAAAGCTCGCCCCCGGACACGACGTCAAGCCCGGCCCCGTTCTTCACGAGCGCCCTTATGACCGCAAGATTGGAATTGGACTTCATCGAAAAAGAGATGAGGGGTTTTATCGGCTGGAACGCCGTCTTCAACTTCTTGTAGTGGTCTATCAACGTCTTGTAACTATAGAGATAGAACGGCGTGCCAACCCTGGCGGCTATGTCAGCTATCTTTATATCTTCGCAGTAAAACTCATTGTTTCTGAAACTGAACTCATGCATCTTTCGTTCACTTTCTTTTTATAGATCTTTTAGCCTCTACGGAAACTCTCGGGTTAAATAGTTTCAATATCTCTTCCCTGTCAAACTTTGACGAAAACTTTTCGAGCTCCGCAGGAGCCATGCTCTTTATCTCGAGGTCGTTTTCGATGGAGTATCTTATCAGCTTACCTACTATCGTATGAGCGGTCTTGAACGGCACACTCTTTCCGACGAGATAATATACGAGATCGGTAGCGTATAACGATTCATCTTCCAGGTGTTCCTCGATCTTCGTCTTGTTGAACTTCAGTGTCCTGACAAGCCCCGTCAGGATCTCGAGTTCAGTAAGGACAGTCTCTATGGAACTAAATAGCGGTTCCTTGTCGCACTGCATATCTCTGTTATAAGTAAGAGGCAAACCTTTCATGACGGTCAGCACGTTCACCAGATTACCGTAAAGCTGGCCTGTGCGGCCTCTAATCAGCTCGAGAGAATCGGCATTCTTCTTCTGGGGCATCAGCGAACTGCCGGTGCAGAAAGCTTCGTCAATCTCAATAAAATCAAACTCTTTGGTAGACCATATTACAAAGTCTTCGGCGAGTCTGGATAGATGCATCCCCGCTATCGATAGCGCGCTCAGTATCTCGATGACAAAATCTCTGTCACTGACAGAATCGAGAGAGTTCGCCGGAGCCCCGATCTTAACGCCGTTCATAGCCAGATCGTATGCTCCGAAGGCAACGGGCGTACCTGCCAGCGCTCCCGCGCCCATCGTGAGCTTCATACTGTCCGAAATCGCCGCAAGTCTGCCGGCATCCCTCGTCAGCATATGTACGTAAGCGTTCAGATAATCTTTGGCATAAACCGGCTGAGCGTGCTGCATATGAGTAAAACCCGGCAACACCAGTTTTTTATTATCGATCGCAAGTTTACTAAGCGCATCCCCCAGAACGTCGATCCGGGCGATCAGCTTGGCCAACTCCGTCTTACAATAGGATTTAACCGCAAAGACGACCTGATCGTTTCTGGATCTTGCCGTATGAAGCTTGAGCGCAAGATCTCCCACAACACCCTGGAGCTTATTCTGGATATCGGTATGTATGTCTTCGGCCTTGTGGTCATACTTGAACTCGCCTCTATTGACAGCCGCGAAGATGGCCCCCAGCGCCCTGGTGAGCCTGCCGGCCTCGGATGGCTTCAGGTACCCGGCCTTTTTCAGCACCTGGACATGAGCGATCGAACCGAAGATATCGTATTTCGCAAGCTTATGATCGTACTGGATAGACCGCGAAAACTTTTCTACGAGAGGATCGGCCTCTTTTGTAAATCTTCCACCCCATAATTTCTTAACCATGTCACACCTCTTTTTATGCTTTACCTTTATATAGACCCTTGTACGGCAGGCCCCATAGTTCCAGAAAACCCTTGGCGAGAGACTGGTCGAAGAGATCTCCTTCTTCGTAAGTCGCAAGCTCTCTTTTGTACAGGGAGTTCGGGCTCTTTCTTCCGACTACCGAGCATAATCCTTTATGAAGCTTCAATCTGACGGTACCATTAACCTTCTTTTGAGTCTCATCTATGAATTTATCAAGAGCTTCCTTTAGAGGCGTATACCATAGCCCGTAATAGGTAAGCTCCGCGTACTTAAGCGCGATGCCGGCTTTATAGTGCGCGAGCTCTCTGTCCAAAACAAGGCTCTCCAGCGCCTTGTGGGCCGCGGAGAGCACCCACCCGGCCGGAGCTTCATATATCTCTCTCGACTTTATGCCGATCAGCCGGTTCTCCACCATATCGCTTCTTCCCACTCCATGTTCGCCCGCTATCCTGGAGAGTTTAAGAATAAGATTTACGCCTTTCATGGGCTTGCCGTTCAATTTTACCGGCACGCCCTTCACGAATCCTATCTCCACGTAAGCCGGTTTCGCAGGCGAGGACTTTACGCTCTTAGTAAGCTGGTATATATCTTCATCGGGTTCGCAGTAAGGATCTTCGAGTTTTCCGCTTTCGATCGATATGCCCCAGAGATTCACATCCAGCGAATACGGCTTCTTCTTGCTCGCGTCGATGGGGATCTTCTTCCGTTTCGCGTACTCGATCTCCTCCGTTCTCGTCTTAAGCTCCCACTCTCTGACCGGCGCGATTATTTTGAGCGCGGGATCGAGAGAGCGTATGGTGACTTCAAATCTTACCTGGTCATTGCCTTTTCCTGTGCATCCGTGCGCTACAGCGCCGGCATGCTCTTTATGCGCGGCATTCACCATGCCCTTCGCTATGACCGGTCTCGACAGTGCGGTCGCGAGAAGATAGCCGGATTCATATACGGCATCCGCCTTCAACGCTTTGAAGACGAAGTCCTTTACAAATTCTTCCTTGAGGTCATCGACGATCACTTTCACTGCGCCGGTCTCGAGCGCTCTCTTCTTGTATGTCGTGAAGTCGGATCCCTGCCCGACTGCAAGAGATCCTCCATCTGGCAGGCGGGCCTGCCCGACTGCAAGAGATCCTCCATCTGGCAGGCGGGCCTGTCCGACGTCCGCCATATAAGCGATCACATCGTAGCCTCTCTCGGTAAGCCATTTTATGATAACCGATGTATCCAGTCCTCCGGAATAAGCCAGAACCACTTTTTCTCTCATCTTAAGCTCCCTTAAATCACTTTAAAAGTTTTAACAGTATGGCCTTTTGAATATGCATCCTGTTCTCGGCCTGTGCATAGACTATCGAATGCCGCGAATCCATTACCGAATCCGATATCTCCTGCCCGCGGTGGGCAGGCAGGCAATGCATAACGGCATGCGTCTTCTTCGCCAATTTCACAAGTTTATCGTTCAGCTGAAAACTTTTGAACTCCCTTATCCTCTTGGCGGCCTCTTTCTCCTGACCCATGCTCACCCAAACGTCCGTATATAGGACATCCGAGTCTTTTGCCGCCCACTTCGGATCATTGGAAATATCCAGCTTCGAACCCGACTTAGCCGCAAATGACTTTGCAAGTTTCACTATATCTTTATCGGGCGAGTAATTCTTCGGCGTCGCGACCTTCATATTTATCCCGAGTTTCGAAGCAAGGCACATCAGCGAATTCAATACATTATTGCCGTCGCCGATATAGCTTATCGTGATACGTTCCAGCGTGCCGAACTTTTCCTCTATGGTAAACATGTCGCCGAGCGCCTGACAGGGATGCGCCACATCGCTCAAACCGTTGATTATGGGTATGGATGAATACTTCGCGAGTTCCTCCACGACTTCATGTTTATATGTGCGGGCGACTATCCCGTTAAGATACCGGGACAATACGCATGCCACATCCTTGACTGATTCCCTGCCGCCCATTCCGATCTCGCTGGATCCCAGGTATATCGAATGGCCCCCCATCTGAAACATGCCGATCTCAAAAGATACGCGCGTCCTGGTGGACGGTTTCTGAAAGATAAGTCCGATCGACTTACCTTTAAGCGCATCCTGATATTTATCGGGGTTGACCTTTATATCTTCAGCCAGGTTTATTAATTCAAAGATCTCCTGAGGCCCGAGGTCCTGTACCGAAAGCAGATCTTTTTTCATATTTAAACTCTCTTTCTTTTAGAACTTTGCCAGCACCTTATCGAGTATCGCTATAGCCTTATCGATCTCTTCTTTGGTGACCGTCATGGGAGGCATTATGCGGAGCACCGTATCCTGCGTGCAATTTATCAGAAGGCCTTTTCTCAGACACTCCTCATATATATCATTGCCCTTTATAGACAGCTCCACGCCGCAGATGAGCCCGACGCATCTGATCTCTTTAATAAAATGGTATTTCATCGAAAGAGCTTCGAGTTTTCTCTTTAAATAAGCGCCCATTTTCACAGTATTGAGAAGCAGCTTCTCTCTCTTTATCGCTTCAAATACGCCGAGGGCCGCGGAAGCGACTATGGGCGAACCGCCGAACGTCGATGCGTGCGTTCCGGGGGTAAGCACATCCTGAAACTTCTCCCGCGCGACACAGGCCCCGATGGGAAGCCCGCCACCCAAAGACTTGGCGAGGGTCATCACGTCCGGAATGACCCCGAATATCTGCCCGGCGAACATCTTGCCGGATCTTCCCATACCGGTCTGTACCTCGTCAAATATGAGAACCAGGTCTTTTTCGTCGCAAAGCTTACGCAGGGCTTTCATGTAGTCAACGCTCGGTATATTGATGCCTCCCTCGCATTGTATCGGTTCCAGCATCACGCCTATGGTCTTTTCGTTTACGGCATTTTTCACGGCATCGATATCATTGAACGCCACATGAGTGAAACCCGCCAGAAGAGGCTCGAAACCGGCCTTCACCTTATCCTGGCCTGTTGCCGATATCATCGCGAGCGTTCTGCCATGGAACGATTTCGTCATAGTTATTATCTCGTATCTTCCGCTCTCGTGTCCGTACTTTCTGGCCAACTTGACCGCTGCCTCATTAGCCTCGGCTCCCGAATTCGCGAAGAAGACTTTACCCGGAAACGAACTTTCAATGATCGCTTTTGCAAGAAGCGCCTGCAATTCCGAATAATAATTATTGGAGACATGCATCAATCTCTTAGCCTGCAGACAGACCGCTTTCGATACCGCCGGATGACAATGCCCTGTCCCCGATACCGCCCAGCCCGGAAAGAAGTCCAGGTACTTATTTCCTTCGGCATCTTTGGCTGACGTGCCTTTAGCCGTCTCTAAACATAGCGGGACTCTGCCGTAAGTCTTCATCACATACTTGTCATACATCGCGATTATCTTGTCACTCTTTCTCATGGCATCCTCTATCACGAAGAACGTAACAGTTCAGCCCTGGAAGAACCACGTCATTGCGAGGAGGATATTGACAAACTCTTTCCGACGAAGCAATCTCTTTTTTAGATTGCTTCGTCAGCATAGAAGCTAATTACAGCTTCCTCGCAATGACAGCCCTTCCGTCGAGTTACTTCTGAAACTGAGCTGTTTCTATCTCACTACCTCTGTCCCTATACCTTGATCGGTAAATATTTCGAGAAGGAGCGCGTGCGGAATGGCCGCATCCAGAATGTGCGCCTTCTTTACGCCGCCCTTTATAGCGCTTATGCAGGATAACGCTTTCGGTATCATACCGCCGTCTATTATCCTTCTCTTTATAAGCTTCTCGGCATCGACCGCCCTGAGAGTATTATAGAACGATGACGGATCCTTCCTGTCCCTTAAGATCCCTCTTACGTTTGTGAGCAAAACGAACTTCTCCGCATTTAACGCGACGGCAATCTCGCTTGCGACATCATCGGCGTTCACATTATAGGCATGATGGTCGCGGCCGATACCGAGCGGATAGATCACGGGTATCATATTGTCCCTTATCAGCCTCTTGATGACCGTAGTATCGACGGAAGTGACTTCTCCGACGTAACCCAGATCGGCCTGGCTTCTAATCTTCCTGGCGCGTATTAATCCGTTCTCCCTGCCGCTTATCCCGAACGCTTTCGCGCCCATGCCCTTCAGGGTTTTGACGATCTTTCCGTTTATCGCGGCCAGCGCTCTTTCGATTATCACGAGCGACTCGTTGTCGGTGTATCTCCGGCCATCTATGAACTTAGGTTCTATGCCCGCCTTCTTCATCATCCTGGATATATAGGGTCCGCCGCCATGGACTATCACGGGCCTCATGCCCGCGTAGTTCATGAACATGATGTCCTCCAGGATGTCGGGATCGATCCCTTTCTCATCGACGCTGGAGCCGCCGTATTTAATAACGATTGTCTTCTCAAAGAACTTCTTTATATGAGGCAAGGCCTCTATCAGCACTTCGCTCTTTTTGATCGCTTCTTTCATATATCAGCAATACTCCATGTATTAAGGCTCAAATGTAGGGCAGGTTTAAACCTGCCCTACCACATCTATTCCGCTACGTGCTGTAATCCGAATTTATAGCGACATACTCTTTGGACAGATCGCACGTCCACGCCTTCGCGGCGGAAGGGCCGCTATTCAGATCCACGGTTATCCGTATCTTATTACCCTTAAAGAATCTTCTGGCCTTCTCTTTCTCAAAAGTCTTCGCGATAGCGCCGCGAGATAAAGCCTTTACCGGCCCGAGATAGACATCCATCCTGTCAATATCGAACTCGACTCCGCTTGCGCCTGCCGCGGCTACGATCCTCCCCCAATTCGGATCCGCACCAA
Organism: Candidatus Omnitrophota bacterium; assembly: GCA_018823705.1. Lineage (GTDB taxonomy): Bacteria > Omnitrophota > Gorgyraeia > 2-01-FULL-45-10 > 2-01-FULL-45-10 > CAIMPC01. The sequence goes on from JAHJHP010000028.1 coordinate 14,958, forward strand.
AGATCGCGCATTTTAATAGATTTGAGGTCGATATCTTCCGGGCTACCTTCCTGGCATCGTCGACACTCTTTGCGCCCTTCACCTCTATTTCAACCAGCTTCGTCGCACCCTCGCCATCCCCGGCAAGCATCTTGGCCATCTCGGCGGCGACATACTTCAATGCGGCTGTAAATTTTTTGTAATCGGAGCCCTTATTTGAGATCCTTTTATTTCCGGCGAGGCCGTTGGCCATTATGAAACAGGAGTCGTTTGTGCTCATATCACCATCGACAGAGACCATGTTGAACGAATTCAAGATCGCCTCATCCAGAGACTCCTCAAGCATCCTCTTCGATATCGATGCATCCGTAGCTATAAACGCGAGCATAGTAGCATGCTTATCGGTCTTCATATTCGGATATAGCATCCCGACGCCTTTGCACGCTCCGCCTATAGTGACCGATGAATCTCCCAGCGTGATCTCGAGCGCGAACTCTTTCTTCTTCGTGTCCGTGGTCATTATAGCCTCGGCAAAATCCGAACCGGCTTTCTTCGAAAGCCCTGCCGCAAGCCCCGGAAGCGCTTTAGCGACCTTCTCTATGGGTAGCTTACGCCCTATTATGCCCGTGGAAGCCACAAGCACCATTCTCTTGTCGAGGCCAAGCAGTTTTCCGGCCTTCGAAGCCATATCGAGAGCATCTTTTTCTCCGGTTCTACCGTTAGCACAATTGGCATTGCCGCTATTAACGATTATCGCCTGGTGAGTCTTGCCCTTCAGGTGCATCTGGCTCACTTTAACCGGCGACGCTTTACAGCGGTTTGTAGTAAACGCGCCCGCCGCTACGGCCGGCACCTCGGAATATAGAAGCGTCAGATCTTTTCTGCCTGAGACCTTTATCCCGGCTTTAACTCCGCCGGCCAGAAACCCCTTGGGCGCTGTAAGGCCACCCCTGATCGTTATCATACCTACATTAATCCTTCCGTTTCGTCGAAACCGCACATCAAGTTCATATTTTGAACCGCCTGTCCTGCGGCGCCTTTTGTCAGATTATCAATGCAGGAGACAACTATCAGCGTGGAACCTGATACCTTAACCCCTATATCGCAGAAATTGGTGCCGACCACATCCCGAACCTGGGGAAGTTTACCGGCATCATAAACTCTCACAAAAGGTTTTCCGTGATAAAATTTCTTATAAAGTTCGACAACCGCTTCGGTCGTCATCGATCTCGTAAGTTTCAGATATATAGTAGAGAGTATGCCCCTATTCATAGGAATAAGATGGGGCGTAAATACGATATTTATATCCTCTCCAGCGACGCGCGAAAGTATGGTGTTTATCTCTGGCTTATGCTGATGTTCATTCACCTTATACGCCTTCAGGTTCTCATTGATCTCGCAGAAGATAAGCCCGATGTCGGCTTTTCTTCCAGCGCCCGTAGCGCCGCTCTTTGAATCCGCTATTATAGATGACCGGTCGATCGCTTTTTCAAACAACGCGGGCGCTATGCCCAGTATCACGCTCGTCGGATAACAGCCGGGGTTTGCGAGAAGACGGGCCTTTTTTATACTGTCGCGATAGAGCTCCGGAAGGCCATAAACAGCCTGCGTCAGATTAATGGTATCTTTATGCGCAACTCCGTACCACTTCTCATATACCTTCGGATCCAGCCTGTAATCAGCGCTCAAGTCCACGACAAGCTTACCGGCTTTCAGGAAAACAGGGGCTATCTTCATCGAAACCGTATGGGGCAACCCCAAAAATACGAGATCGACGTTCTTCGCCATCCCTTCCGGATCAGGCTTTTTACAGATGATATCGAGCTTGCCCTTGAATACAGGGAGAAGCGAGCTGATCGGCTCTTCTTTGTCAATTATCGCCGAAAGCTCTGTTATCTCTACGCCCTTGTGTCTTATCAGGATATTGATGACTTCTTCACCGGCGTATCCTGTCGCGCCAACCACTCCTACTTTAAGCATATTCATCTCCTGAAATTTACATTAACTCTCTGCGGTGCGAATTTCATCCCGTGGCTCCGACGAGCACCTCTATTTATCTTAAAGCAAAAGGCCTACGGTGTCAACTAAAATCATCGTCGGAGTTGACCCGGTAGGCCTTTATATTGTCGTCGGAAAGCTAATCAGCTTTTCGCGTTTATCTCTTAGTGAACTGGAATCTTCTCCTTGCTCTCTTCCTGCCGTACTTCTTACGTTCTCTGGCCCTGGGATCGCGTGTCAGGAACCCCGCCTTCTTTATCGCCGCTTTAAGATTCAAGTCCATCTTCACGAGGGCTCTCGATATGCCGAGCTTCACAGCTCCCGCCTGGCCGCTCAATCCTCCGCCGTTGCAGTTCGCGAATATATCCAGTTTCGATACGAGGCTTACGAGTTCCAGGGGCTGCATTATCACCAGACGATTGACCTCTCTCGGGAAATAATTCTCAAACGGCCTCTTATTGACCGTTATCTTGCCGTCCCCGGCCATGATTCTTACGCGCGCGATCGAATTTTTGCGGCGTCCTGTAGCTATATATTGAACTTTTTCCGTCATTTATTTCTGTCCTTTTTCCTTTATGATCAGTTCTTTAGGGTTCTGGGAAGCGTGCGGATGTTTATCGTCCGCATATACCCTGAGCTTCTTCAGCATCTTTTCGCCGAGCTTATTCTTAGGGAGCATCCCGTGGACCGCATGCCTTATAACGCGTTCCGGGCTCTTCCTTAATACGGTCTCCAGGTTCTCTATATTCAGGCCTCCCGGATAAGCGGAGTACCTCTTATACTCTTTCTGGGAAAGTTTTTTACCGGTAACCTTTATCTTGCTTGCATTTATCACGATTACTTCATCCCCGGTATCCTGATGAGGCGAAAATATGACCTTATCCTTGCCCCTTAATATAGAGGCAATCCTGGTAGCCAGCCGCCCCAGGATCTTATCCGTGGCATCCACTATATACCAGCTCTTCTTTATATCCTTGTCTTTCACTATAAATGTTTTCATAAGCTGTGAATTTTATCACATCCCCTTATCTTTGTCAAATAAATATTACATACCCCATGGGAATGGGAAGATACATCGTACCCCCAGCCCCCAGGGCCTTAGAAAGATAAAAGTAATAAGGCTTGAAGCTTTTTTGTCTTTAAAAGCGTTATTTAATAATTGTAAGTGTTTTAATAGTAAAGAACGGCTGCATCGCCT
>JAHJHP010000029.1 GCA_018823705.1 Candidatus Omnitrophota bacterium
CAGCTGCCTACGCTGGCCAAGAGCGCGTCGGGAGGCGTGATACCCTTGCCGCTAGCATCTATCGAAAATTCATAATCTCCCGACCTTACATTGAATTTATATGCGCCTTCGTTTGATACTTTCACTTTATACATATCGCCCTCCAAGTTTATTAAGCCATGGTGTTAGCTAAGTGCCGAGGTCTCCGACCGAGGCCTTATCTCTTTAGTTTGACCCAAAACTCTTCACATCTGAGCGGCGTCGCAGAATAGCTCTTCGCGTAATAATATATATCGTTGTCCGAAGAGATAACCCTCAAATTCCGCCTCTGGCGGTCAGGGGTATCTTCCACATATTGTTTGATGTACTTATCGGCGTCTTTTGAGGCCACTATCCTTAGCTTGGAAGTGCTCGTATAAGGCATATCGAGATATTCGTTAGAACTGTCGAAGACGAGCACTATCGGGTCGCTGTGGGTCTCCTGGAATTCGCTGAGACACGCTATCAGCGTTCTGGCGCTTTCCAGAGAATCTCCCGAATCATCTCTTATGTCGGACTTGCGGTTTCGTATAAAATTCCAGCCGTCGATTATAATAGGCAATGATCAGTTTAACGCAGCCTGAAGTTCCTGCATCTCCTTTAGTAATATGCGGTAAAGATCGATCGAAGATCTGATCATCCATAATGTGAAGATTACGGTGGCAGTAGTCAATGCCACCTTTTGCCATTTTTTAAGCGCAGGGCTCATCCATATCAGAGGTACCGCAAAAAGCCCAAAACCGAGTATCGCTATGACAACTACCGGGGTTTTAAGATACCACCTTACCTTCGGCTGGTCGGTTTTTAGATCAGCTGACATACACTCCTTTCGAGCACAGCTCCTGCTCTTTCAGGACACGGGCCATATCTTTTTCTTTAACGATCCCCAGCTGGGTCAATATCTCGCCCAGGCGCATCCCGCGTCTCCAGTGCGTAGTAAGGGCCTCGTCCAGTTTTTCAGGAGTTATCAGCTTCTTCTTAAGCAGGATCTGTCCGAGAGGCCTATACGTGTAATTCTCGCCGCCGGCATCCGGCTTGAAGACATGTGCCGCCCAGCGCGAGTTTTTCGGTCCGGTGCGCCTATCGGCCATATATTTGGAACCGGCGAATCCTTTCAGATAACGTTTCACTTCCGCGATCTTCTCGTTTATCTCGATTATATTTTTAAATTGCTCACTGCGCTCGCGGTTCACTACCGCTATCGATACGCTAACAAGAGGTATATTCTTTATCTTGCGGTCCCTGGCGCGCGCGACTACATAACCGCGGGAACGATCCTCTGCATTGTAGTGAAACGGCATTATCATGTTGAATGTCGCTATGAAGTTCTGGCATATCGCGGCCTGCTTATCCGGCGTGGTAATGAAAGCAAAGTCATCACCGCCTATGTGGCCGATAAAGTCGCCCCGGTTGCCGAACTTCAATATCGTCGTGTACAGCATATAGGCGGCCTGCATTATCACGCGGTCGCCCTGCAAATAGCCGTACGTGTCGTTGAAAGATTTGAAATTGTCGAGATCCAGGTATCCGAAAGAGAAAGCACCGCCGTCTTTAAGCCTGTCCTTCAGGTTATCCTCGATCAACCTGCCTCCGGGGAGCCCCGTAAGGGGGGTAGAATAGAAACTGTATCGCAAACGCTTCATTGCCATCTCGACCCGCACCCTGAGGTCAAGCGGGTCAGGCGGTTTTATCAGGTAGTCATCCACGCCCTGCTTAATGCTCAATAACTGGCCGCGCAGCTGTCTCTTGTCGATCAGGGTGATAACCGGGATATACGCCGTGATGAAGTCACTCTTCAGTAATCCGCATATCTCCAGATCTATGTGCTTTGCCGCGTGAACGTCGATCACTATGACGTCCGGAGAGATCTTTTTGATAGGCATAACATCGCGTAAGACCGCGTCGAGAAGTATGACCTCATATCCCCATCCGCTGAAACAGAACTTCAGCACTTCACGAAGATTTGTATCGGACGATACTATCAGTATCTTCTTAGGCTCACCCATCATTCCTTTCTCTCCCGCTAAAATCTGACCTCCGGTACCGCAGAAGCCTTCTCTTCGGCCTGGAAGTATTGGCTGGCCGGCTTATACCCGAATATACCCGCAACGATATTGCCGGGGAAACGCCGCACAGCAATATTGAAATCCATGACCGACTCGTTGTATCTCATGCGCTCGACCGCTATACGGTTCTCTGTCCCTGAAAGCTCGTCCATCAGCTTAAGAAATGTTCCGTCAGCTTTAAGTTGTGGGTAATTTTCAGCGACCGCTATAAGCCTGCCCAGCGCGCTGTCCATCCCGGACGCCGCGTTCACTTTATCGTTCACGGTATTGGCGGAAGCCCACTGCGAACGCGCTTTTGTCACATCATCAAATACGGTCTTTTCGTGCGCGGCATAACCTTTAACGCTATTGACCAGGTTCGGAATAAGATCGTTACGCCTCTGGAGCTGATTCTCTACCTGCGCCCATTTAGCTGTGATGCTTTCGTTCTTGGTGACGATGCTGTTATAAATGCCGGCAAATGTTATCGCGATCACGATCACGATAACTCCTAATATTATTAAAATCTTCTTCATGCCTGTGTTCCTCCCGTTTTTTGTGTTAAAATCCGCCGCCTGCACCTCCGCCGCCTCCTCCTCCGCCTCCGAATCCACCTCCTCCGAATCCACCTCCGAATCCGCCTCCGCGCCAACCCCCTGAGGTGGTCGTCCACCCGCTACCAAAGAGTTGGATCCACAGTAGAGGATGCCTTCTCCGGAGAAAGCTAATCGCAACCAAAAATATTAAGACACCTAAGACGAGCAGCGCATAAAGAGCAGTAGGGTCAATTTTCTTCCGATTAAAGTCAATATCTACTCCGGATAGGGCATTGAGAGTCACCTTCGAATCACGCGATATGATGGCCGCAACGGCTGTTACTCCGCTATAAAGCCCCTCAGAATACTTACCCTGCTTGAAAAAAGGGACCATGAAGTCACGGCCTATCTCGCCACACTTACCATCGGGCAGGATTCCTTCCTCTCCGTAACCGGTCTCTATTCTCCAGCGCCTCTCCTTGATCGCGAGAAGCACAAGCACTCCGTTGTCCTTTCCTTTCTTACCTATCTTCCAGCTGTCGAGGATGAGCCTCGCATAACTGATTTCATTGTGCGGAGCTATCGATTTGACAGTCACCACCGCGATCTCAGCCGATGTCTTCTGTTCAAGCTCCGTTATCAATGACTCCAGTTTCAGTCGATATTCATCGTTTATAACGTTCGCGTAGTCATTTACCCATCCCTCGCTCCTGGGCACAACTTCGCCGGCACGGGCCGCCGCCGCAAAGGATATGAAGACAAATAACACGACCGCAAAATATTTCTTGCTCATCTGGCTCACTATAACCTGTCTGTCGCGGATGATAATGCCTCCAGCTCTTTCACAAATCCAGCCAGGAGAGAGTCCACATCCTTGTAGGTAAGCGCCATCTTCTTATTCCTGGCCCAAAGTATTTTGCTGAATATCGTAGCGTCTATCCCGAACGCTTTTTCAGACTCGCTCAATATATCCTCTTTGAGGTACGGGCTCCGACATCCTTTCAGTCTGAGCAGGTGGCGCATTATATGCAGTGTGGATGTGAAGGTCTTGAATAACAAGCTTTCCATGTCTCTCTTGTTTTTTATCGCGAGATAGAGCTTCTTTATATTTATAAGCTTTGACTTAAGCTCCTGTTCGCACTGGAAACGCAGGTTCTTATTGTCAACCTTGAGAGCCTTCACTACGTCTTTTCCGTACAGGATCACATGGTTCTCGATTATATCGAGGAACTCGATGGGAAATACGTCGAGAGAGCTTACGATGTACTCTTCGGTGAAGAATACCGGACTGATTATGCCAAACCGCGGGGAATTGACTATTGAATGGGCTTTCGAAAGGTTTTCCAGAGACGTATCGGTCAGCACCACGATCACGTTTACGTTCGAATATTTTTCGGTGAATTCGCCGCCTGTCGCGCTTCCGTAGAGAACGACCGAAACGAGAGATCCGCCGTACACATCTTTCATTCGTTCGGTGAAATCTTCCAGGCTGGTTTTCAGCTTCACCGGCAGCTTCAGGTTATCCATGCGTACCTCCCATGCATTGGCTTATTAAGTTATTTCGGATTCTATCCTCGCTATCAGGCCGGAAAGATCTTTTATCACCGCGGCCGGTAGCATCCTGGATATCTCGAGATCCCTCTTCAGTGATTTCAGCGTAGAGATCGATCTTCGTAAAGTGGACAGCCTCTTCTTTTCGCGGGCCTCATCAGGATCGAGCTCTTCGCGCTGCTTCATCATGCCGGTCAGAGCCTTCCGCACATCTTGCGCATCTTTGCCCATACCGAAGACGTCTTTCTTCAAGGCGGCGTAATCGATACCATCGAGTTTCTTGCTGTCCCTGGCAAGACGCAGGACATTCACCGACTCATAGCCCGGCGCGGCTGCAGTGCTCGGAGTATCGGTGACGTCTTTCCGCAGGTACGCAGGTTCCTCCTTTTCGAGAAAATAGTAGCTCTTGAGAAGCTTCATCGCTGTGGGCTTCTTTATGCCTATCTCTTTTGCCGTATAGGCCTCGAAAGTCATGTAACCCCATTCCTTGTATAGCTTGTCCTTCCATACCGAATAGAGAGACTGGCCTAAATCTATCCATGAAGTCTTGAAGTTCTTCGCGCTATTGAGAATGCGGTACCGTATAGACTCTTTATCTATACTTTCCATCTTGCTGCTGATGCCTTCAAGCGATTTCGTAGTTAGTTTTGTCATGGGTCTATTATATCCTAAAACGCACCTTTTTTCTACAGTGGCGTTTACTTTCGAGGCGTTAGACCTAAGCGCAAAGTATATTCGCACTTAGGTCTTTCGTCCACCCCCCCCTAGGAGATTTTTAGGCTTGCTCAGGCGAAAATATCGCTTGATGCCGCGCTTCAGGGCTTCATGAAGCGGCGAGTTGAATTTTTTCG
>JAHJHP010000030.1 GCA_018823705.1 Candidatus Omnitrophota bacterium
ATACTAGTCGATCGTGATAAGCCCCACCCCGTACCGCCTCTTATTCGAAAAAAGGCTTAGGTCGTGTCACCCGTAAAAACATCAAGCGGCACCCATACGATATTTTCGCCCTCACTCGCTCCCCCAGCACTACTTGCTACGCACTTTCAGCTTGGGCAGAGTACCTGGTACTATATGCTACGCACAAATAGCTTCATGAAGCGGCGAGTTGAATTTTTTCGGCATAGTGCCTAGTATACCTATAGGTGCTCTAAGGCGCATATGGTACAGAGACCTGCTTTACGTATCGCGAATATGAAAGTGCGTGAATCTGTACACATAATTCGCGATACGTAAACCTTAACGCACGGCGAAAATAATTCATCGCCGCGAATGAAGCTATTTGTGCGATAGCTACGGACGCATCGCTCAAAAGTAAATGCCATCACGAGCTGCCGAAAAATCTCATCCCTCGCGGAGCTGCTTCTCTGCGTCGATAACGTCGCGGCTAATGTAATGGAGGGCTTTCGAGATCCTGGTCTTAAGTTCTGGTGATATGGGGGTGTCTTTAATCTCCCTTAATATCTGGACGGCCATCCTGAAATAGCGTATGAGCTCGCCTTCGTCGGTATCCGTGAACTGCAGTATCTTCTGGAAGGCCATGCCGTTCAGCCAGCATTCCATCGCCTTGGCGAGGTGGAAATAGGGCATCTTGCTGAAAGGGTATATCCTTGCGCGTGACTCCTTCCGCCTCGTTTCAAAGTATATCTTCTCGCTGATGCTCTTCACCTCCAGAGTGTTTTTCGAGAGTCCCGATGGGAACCGCTGGTTCTTCCTGGGTTCAAATACGGCCGAGACGGCGATGACACCGAGGGATATCTCATCCAGCTCTTCGAATACTCCCTGCCCGTAAAGCTCAGCCAGAAGCAGCTCATATCCGTAAACGGATTTCGCGAAGTGTCCTTTCATCGTGAGCGCGCCATCGATGATGCACCCGTACTCCTTGAGTAGTTTCAGCTTCGCCCCCATTAGCCTTGTAGCTTCGGACTGCTGTTGTGCTTTTGTCTGGAAATAGTGCAGGGATAAGGGGTAGATCTTAAAGAGATCCTCCTGGTATTTTTCGTAAAGGTTCAGGATCGTGGCATAGGAAGCATTGAACTGGCTCCTTACGTCCTCCGGCTTGCCGTATATCACGGTTCGCACCTCGTCAAGTTTCGTGCGGCCGAGATTTATGCGCGTATATACGAACCCTTCGGAGTCTATGCCGCGCCTTCCCGCCCGCCCTGCCATCTGATAGAAGTCTCGCGTCTTGAGGTTTCTTACGTAGGTGCCGTAAAACTTCCTGAGCTCATCGAAGATGACCGAGCGACTCGGCATATTTATGCCAAGCGCGAAAGTCTCGGTCGTAAATATCACCTTCAGTAGCCGGCTGGTAAATAGCCTTTCGATGACCTCTTTAAGCGTGGGAAGCATCCCCGCATGATGGAAAGCGATCCCGCGTTCTACAAGCGGCTGCATCCTGACCGCGCTCTTATCGTTCTTAAGCCCGAATCTTTCCAGGAGGCCATCGTACATATTGGTAATTTCAGCCTGTTCATGCGAAGTAAGAAAGTTAAAATTATAAAGCTCATTGGCCAGATACTCGGCGCGTTTTCTTCCGAATACGAAATATATGCACGGCAGCTCGTCTTTTTCACGGACGTGTTTTATCAGCCCGTTTGTCGTATTGGCTTTATAGCTTTTGGTGCGCCGGATATTATTCAGGTTATCGAATACCTGGTTATGGCACTGATAAGCGAAATGCAGCGGCACCGGCCGATCAGTCTCGATAACGACCTTTACGGCCTTCTTGTGTATAGACTCGATCCACTGCGCGAACTGGCCTATATTGGGTATAGTCGCCGACAGCGCCAGGATATTCATATGTTCCGGCAGGAATATGAGAGACTCCTCCCAAACCGTGCCGCGTTCGGGATTATCTATGTAATGTACCTCATCGAATATTATCCAGGAATATTTGCCCAACTCTTCCGGTTTGTCGAGGACTTTATTGCGAAATATCTCTGTCGTCATTATGAGAACGGGCGCATCCGCGTTTATTGATACGTCTCCGGTGAGTATCCCTATCGTATCATGATATTTCTTATGGAAGTCGCGGTACTTCTGGTTGGATAGCGCTTTGATCGGGGCCGTGTAGATGACGCCCCGGCGCTCGGCGATGCAAGTCTCTATCACGTGCTCGGCGATCGCCGTCTTGCCGGCACCGGTGGGAGCGGATACTATTACCGAGTGGCCCTCGTTGATCCATCGGATAGCCTCTTCCTGAAATCGATCGTAAATCATGAAGGACATTATAATCCATATATCGCCTTTATCCAACAGAAAAACTATTTCTACCTATCGTATAAGACCTAAGTGCGAAGCATATGAGCACGTTGAAAATATTAGGTCTCTTTGTGAAGCAGAAAAAGGGTTTTATTTAATAACGTTTTTAATAATAAAAGAACCGAGGATGTCCGCCGTTGCAACCAATAGTAAAACTGTCGATTGCTTCGGCGGAATCCTACGAAGCACTCGGTATTTTAAGCTTTGAATGCGAAGTAGGATTTGAGGCCGCCTCCGGCGGCCGAGTTCCGCAAGGTTCCCCTTTTTCTGCTGAACAAAAGATCGACCATGGATTAAACAGAGGGGAATATTTTCAGTGCGAATATACTTAGCGCTTAGGTCTGACGACGCTACGAATGAAGCCCTTAAAGTGCGGGGTTGAAGTAGCCCATCCTGATGGAGGGAAGTTCCTTGCTGAGAGAATCTATTACAGTCTTTATCCCGAGTAACTCCGCAGATTTCGGCCAGGAATCAAGCTCTTTGAAATACGCAAGCGGATCATAATTGAGGTTGCGCCATTGGATCATATCGACTTTACATTCCAAGACCAGACGCTTAAAAGCTTTGAACTCATTTACCGTATCGGTAAAGCCCGGCATTGTAAGATAATTAATGGAGACGAACGCCCCTTTCTTTTTGGACGCGCTTATGGAATCCATCACGTCCCCGAACGCGTATCCCCTGGGCCTGTAGTATCTCCGGTAATAAGATTCCCGCGCGCTGTTTAAACTTATCCGTACGCTGTCTAGCCCGGCATCCAACAGCCGCGCGAGTGCGTCGGGCCGAGAGCCATTGGTGTTCATGTGTATCGTCCCTTTTGACGTCTCTTTCCTGATAAGCGCTATCGTTTTGGCAATCAGATCATCCTGAAGAAGCGGTTCACCCTCGCATCCCTGCCCGAAGCTCACGATCGGTTGCCTTACATTTTCGATATGAAAGAGAGCTATCCCCATCACCTCTTCGGCTGTTGGAGCGAATCTTATGCGCGGTTGTGACGCAGGGCATCTCTTGTAGTGCTGAAAAGAGATGCAGCCCAGGCATGTGGCATTACATGATTGTGAGACCGGGAGAGGAGCTTCATATCTACTCAGGAAGAAGTTCTGCGCGTTGGGGCATCCGTGTATAAGCGCGCAGGTCTTGAGATGCCCTATCAGTCTGTTTTTCGGCATCAGCTTCGAGAATTTTAATATCTTCTTCCGGACAACGGTTATGTCGATATAGCGGCAATCGTGCCTCTTGTCATTATCGACCAGAATGGCTGGAGTGTATAGCTCGCCTTTGTATGCCGAGACAGCGGCGTACGAAAAGAGCGGAAGCTGCTTGGGCCTGCCGATCGGCCTGTATGCAGCCGAGTAGGTCGCTGTGTATCCGGGCGCCAGGGAAGCAGCTACTGCTAATGATGACTCTATCGGCATGATCTTGCCTGATATCTGATCATAGCCGACGGCCTGTCTTGACGGCAGCATAAAGAGCCTCGATCCCGCCGGCAGTTTTATCAAACCGGACCTGTCAAGCCTGAAGACGCGGCCTCCCTCCATGCCTGTCGCCTTCAGGCGATGATCAAACGAGATGTTTCCTTTATCGTCGGAGATAAGAGGTATTGGCATCTATTGACCGTAAAATTCATTCATAAGATCCATTCTGCCGAGCAGCCTCAAAGCTTCTATTACATATCTTTTATTATCGTCGTTTTTGTATTGGATAAGCGCTCTCTGGAGCCTTCTTGCGCGCGGGCTCTTCTCTACGTAAATACGTCTTCCCGAAAACGGATCCTTCCCGGTATAATACATCGCTCCGGACGCGGTCATCGGTAGCGGGATGTAGTCCTGGATCTGTTCCGGATATATGCGCATTTTCTTTAGTTTCAGGGAGAGCTTTAAAGCGTCTTCAGTGGTCGCTCCGGGGTGTCCCGATATAAAGTAATTGACGAGGAACTGTTTCTTTTTAAGAGCCTTATTTACGGCGTCAAAGCGGTGGATGAAGAGCTCATACGCGCCGAAACGCGGTTTGCCCATGGCATCGAGTATATGCGGTTCGGTATGCTCGGGAGCTACCTTCAGCTGTCCGCTTACGTGGCTCGCGCATAGATGCTTCAGAAATTCGTCGGACTCCTTGTCATTAAGCAGGTCGTAACGGACCCCGCTTCCCACGAAGATATGCTTAATGCCCTTGATCAGGCTTGCGCGTTTCCAAAGATCGATCGTCCTGGAAGGCCTGAGTTTCAAGTTCTTGCATCTATCCGGAAACAGACATCTGCGGAGCCTGCAGGCTCCTTTTCCTTTCCAGAGCTCGCAATGCGCTTCGTACATATTGGCGGTCGGACCGCCTATGTCGGTGATCGTGCCGTTAAAATCGGGTTGCGACGCCATCGCTTCCAACTCTCTAAGGATGGACCCCGCGCTCCGGCTCTGGACGATCCTGCCCTGATGAGCGTAGAGAGAGCAGAAGCTACACTCTCCGGGACATCCCCTATGTGTTATGACCGAGTGTTTTACTGTGTCGAAGCCCGGCACTCCACCCGCTTTTCTATAACCCGGATGAGGCGATCTCGCGAATGGCAACTCATATATGCTGTCCATCCGGCTTTGGGATAAAGGTCTTGTCGGCGGCAGCTGGATCACAAAGCGCCGGGCATGGCGTTGTATTATCACGCGGCCATGCACGGGATTCGCTGCTTCCGGATACGCGAGTCGGAAGGCCTCATTGAACTTATCTTTATCACAAGCTACCTCTTCAAATGAAGGTATCTCTACGGCGCTCTTAAAGGCATCAATACAATTTCTTACGATGACGGTTCCCCGTATATCGTTCAGGTCTTTAATGTCCCTGCCGTTCTTTAGGTGTCTTGCTATCTCAACGATCTGTTCTTCTCCCATTCCGTATACAAGGATATCCGCTTTTGAATCGAGCAGTATCGATCTGCGAACCGTATCCGACCAGTAGTCGTAATGCGCAAGCCGCCGCATGCCCGCCTCAATGCCTCCTATGACGACAGGCACGTTATCGAAAGCCTGTTTTAACTTGTTTGTATATATTAGCGTCGCGCGGTCAGGGCGCAGGCCCTTTATGCCTCCCGGCGAATATTCATCCCCGCTGCGAAACTTCTTGTTGGCGGTATAGTTGGCGATCATGGAATCCAGGTTGCCGGCGGTGACCCCAAAAAAGAGCCGCGGTTTCCCCATTCTCTTTAAATCATCCGGATCGTTCAGGTCGGGCTGGGCTATTACGCCTACCTTGTATCCTTCGGCCTCGAGGACTCTGCTTATGACTGCCGCGCCATAGGATGGGTGGTCGACATAGGCGTCGCCGGTTACGATAATAATGTCGAGAGAGCTCCATCCCCTCTTTGACATCTCTACTTTAGTCGTCGGCAGAAGATCATTCATCCGCGATATCCATTATCTTTCTGTAGACCTCTTTAAAATCTTTCGTCTTACAGGTATAGTCCGCTATCCGCATGAGTTCAGCGCTCGAACAGTTGAATGCTATCGAATAACCCGAGTTTTTAGCAAGCGGTATATCTCCCTCGGTATCGCCGACGCTTATCACTTCATGCGGCGCTACATCGAATTTTTTGTATATATTCGCCAGCACCGTATGCTTTGCGCCATGCTCAAGGTTTATCTTCACACCTCCGGTCAAGAGGCCGTTTCGGGAAAGAAGGCGGTTTGAAACGGCGTAATCGAACTTAAGCTCCGACCTTACTCTGTCCGTCATGAATTGCAGCCCGGTAGATACCGCGGCGAGCTTAAAACCCGCTTTTTTAAACATGGCTATTGTTTTCGGAGCGTTCTTTGAATAGCGTAATTGCCTGAATATGGAGCGCATCTTCGTTATGCGCATACCTTTCCAATGGGCGGCATCGAGTGAGCAGAATTTCCCGTAGGATATTTTACCGGCGAAAAAATCTTCCTGATAGCGGAACGCGCGGCCCGACCAGAGGCGCAACTTTTCGTGGATGTAGCGCCACGAACTTATGTGGCGCGTTATTGTGCCGTCGATATCGAATACTATCAGCTTGTACTTCATGCCCGTTTCGGCAATATATTTACAATTCCTATGACCAATAAAACGAGGCCTATCCCCGCAAGAATGCTCATTTCCGGAAATAATCTGGCTCGTAGTATAAAAAAGCCGGCAAGATACAGCGCCGGTAATTTTAGCATAAGAATCAGTCCCATGCGTTTTGGATCTTTCTTCAATAGGGCTATCTCGAAAATGCTTAAAGTTAATGAGTAGTTAAAGACAGACCATATTACTCCGATCATTAAGCCTGATGCCCAGCCCGTTTCCCGCCGTAAGAGAAGAGCCGCGGCCATCGCGGCCCCGGCCAGGTACGAGAACTTCATAACTTTCTTTGTCGTAACATTCATCAGTGAGCCCTCCTTGTTAATGTATCGCCTCTACGAGCATATCGGCTACTTTATGAATTAACGAGGTAATCGATCAGTATCTTTGCCGGCATCTATGGTATCTATGATTACGAGTTGCGAGGGGGATATGATTGTAACGCAAAATGACCGGTATCTCAAGAAGCTCGAGGAGTATTTCGCCTACTTAATGAATAACATCTCCCGGTATTTAGGCAGATCCCAATGCTCATCGGATACGACCCGCTCGAGGTCATCGACATGTTTTCTGATGTGTCCCATAAGAGGCTTTAGCTCTTCGAAGTATATCTTAGCCTTCTTTTCGTGACCCATTGGCCTGGTCTTTTCGAGCAGCTTTGTCATTGCGGCGGCATTACGCCTGACATAGTATATCTTTGTGACCACCTCCGATAGATGGTTCTTCTGATCAGTAAGCGCGGCTTTCTCAACATTCAGGCCGATCTCTCTCCTCAGCCTGACTATCTTTGATAAGTTATCGGCAAGCATCTCCTCATATTCCATGCCGGCGGGGACCACGCTTGCGTTGACCATCTCATTCAGCGTGTTTGCTTCTATCTCAAGCACTGTGTTGTAAGTGTGCACCCATATGTGGTAGCGGGCAATTATCTCTTCAGCCGAAAATACTTTATATTTCTCGAATAGCGCTATATTCTTCTTCTCCTCGAGCGCTTTTAGGGCCTCGCAGGTCGAGGATATATTCGGGAGTCCTCTCCTCTTTGCCTCTTTCACCCATTCCGCCGAATAGTTATTTCCTTCGAACCTTATAGGCTTGGTCTCCTTAACTATTTCCGAGATCATCCGAAGGACAGCGGCGTTGAAGTTCCTACCGCTTGCGTATTTCCTGATCTGGCCGGCAACATAATCCAGTGACTCCGCGATGATAGTGTTGAGCATTGTTATGGAAGTGGATATGTTTTGGGACGAACCGACCGCTCTGAATTCAAATTTGGATCCGGTAAACGCGAACGGCGATGTCCTGTTCCTGTCGGTCGTGTCTTTATTAAACTGCGGGAGCCTTGCGACGCCAAGGTCGATGATGTCTCTCTTTGATACCTTGTTCTTCGCGCCCTTTCCGATCATATCCAGAATGACATTCAGCTGATCGCCTAAGTAAACGCTGATGATAGCCGGCGGCGCTTCGTTCGCGCCGAGCCTGTGCTCATTACCGGCCAGGGCGATGCTCGCCCTTAGGAGGTCTGAGTGCAGGTATACAGCTCTCAATACGGCCGCCAGCACTGCCAGAAACTGCAGATTATCCTCGGGAGTTTCGCCCGGATTGAGCAGGTTGTTGCCTTTATCGTCCGCAAGAGACCAATTCAGGTGCTTGCCGCTCCCATTGATGCCCGCGAACGGCTTCTCATGAAGCAGGCAGACGAGATTGTGCCTTAAGGCGACCTTCTTCATTATCTCCATGAGCAGAAGGTTATGGTCAGCAGCCAGATTGGACTCCTCGAATACAGGCGCGAATTCGTACTGATGAGGAGCGACCTCGTTATGCCTGGTCATGACAGGGATTCCAAGCTTGTAAGCCTCCTCAGCTACCTCGAACATGTAGTTGATCGCACGCTCTTTGATCGCGCCGAAATATTGGTCTTCCAGCTGCTGCCCCTTGGGAGAAGGTGCGCCTACAAGCGTGCGCCCGGTCATCAAAAGATCCTGCCTGAGATTATAATAATGTTTATCGATGAGAAAATATTCCTGTTCGGCGCCGCACGTAGATACGACTTTATTCACATTCTTATGGCCGAATAATTTTAAGAGATTGACAGCGGATCTGTTGAGCGCTTCGTCCGAGCGAAGGAGCGGCAGTTTCTTATCCAGCGCCTCGCCGTTATATGATACGAATATGGTAGGTATGCATAGGGTCTTACCGAGCTTCGACTCGATGATGAATGCCGGGCTTGACGGATCCCAGGCCGTGTATCCGCGCGCTTCGAAAGTTGCCCTTATGCCGCCTGACGGAAATGAACTCGCGTCCGGCTCTCCTTGTATAAGCTTATCGCCCGAAAATTTCTCTATTACGGTACCAGGGCCGGTCATAGATATAAAGCTGTCATGTTTTTCCGCGGTCAGGCCCGTCATAGGCTGGAACCAGTGAGTGTAATAGGTGGCCCCTTTGGACATAGCCCATTCCTTCATCGCGTTGGCTATCTCGTTTGCCTGGCCGAGCGATATTACAGAGCCCTTCGACATCCAGCGTTTAAAAGCTTTGAGAGTATTATTTGAGATGTATCTCTTCATTGCGCCGACGTTGAACGTGTTCTCCCCGAAATATGACGATATTTTCTTGGGAGATCTTAGTTTTTCGAGTTTTATGCCTTTTATCCTGAATAGCGCGTCTTGTCTTACAGCCATGTCATCCTCCGTTATATTTCTACGATTCTACAGCACCTCAGGTAAAAATGCAAGCATTCCGGCCCTGTTGATAGCTACTTGTACTTATTAGTTATGGGCATTCGCCTGTCTTTGCCGAAGGCTTTAGGCGTAATCTTTATGCCCGGCGGCGACTGTCTGCGCTTATACTCGCTCCTGTCGACCATATTTATAACTCTGGCTACGACCTCTTTATCAAATCCAAGCGAAGTTATCTGGTCCGCGCCCTTGTCCTCTTCGACATACGCTTTTATTATGGGATCGAGTATCTCGTATGGAGGCAGGGTATCCCTGTCCTTCTGATCGTGCCGGAGTTCCGCCGTCGGCTCCTTCTTCATTACAGAATCGGGAATCACCGTCCCGATAGAGTTTCTATATTTGGACAGCCTGTAGACCAGAGTCTTTGGCACATCCTTTATGACCGCCAACCCGCCAGCCATGTCACCATATAGAGTCGCGTATCCGGTACTCATCTCCGACTTATTACCTGTGGTAAGCACAAGCCATCCGTGTTTATTTGACAGCGCCATCAGGACATTGCCTCTGATGCGCGCCTGCAGATTTTCTTCTGTCGTATCCATTGCATGTCCCGCAAAGTGAGGCTCAAACGCGATCAGGTACAGCTTATATATGTGATCTATGGAAATAGTGGAGAAGTTGATGCCCATATTTGACGCTACTTTCTTCGCGTCAATTTCCGATTGCTCGGAGGAATATCTGGTAGGCATGAATACGCCGGTCACGTTCCCTTTTCCCAGCGCATCGGAGGCGATCGCCGCTACCAGCGAGGAGTCGATGCCCCCGCTCAGCCCTATCACGGCTTTGGTAAATCCGTTCTTTGCAGCGTAGTCTTTAAGCCCCAGAAGAAGAGCCTGATATATCTCCGCGTTCTCATTAAGGGGCCTTACATCCTTGTGCGTTATGGCCGGCTTTGCTCTTTCAGTCGGCTTATCCGATACAAGAACTGCTTTTTCGTAAAATTCGCCCTTATCAATATCCAGGTCAATATCCGCTACCAGAAGGTCTTCCTTGAAAGCCTCGGCCCTGCATATCACTTTTCCAGAAGGATCCACCATCATACTCTGCCCGTCGAATACTATCTCGTCCTGTCCTCCTACGAGGTTCGCGTAAATTATGTACACATTACTGGCCTTTGAACCGCGCCTTGCTATCCCTTCCCGTTCCGGGACCTTGCCCGCATGATACGGCGAAGAATTGATATTAATTATCAGTTTTGCGCCCATCGACGCTTCCTGAAGCAAGGGGCCTTCCTTATGCCATATGTCTTCGCATATATTAACCCCAAAAATGATATCGCCGGATCTGAAGACCTGAGGCGCTTCGCCGGAGCTGAAATAACGTTTTTCATCAAATACGCCGTAGTTCGGCAGCAGCATTTTATGATATACCCCTCTGACGGTGCCTTTGTATATTACGGCCGCCGAGTTATATATATCTTTGCCGGATTGCCCCACAAATCCTACCACAGCAATAATGTCATCGACGTGCCCTGCTATCTTCTTCAGCGCACAGGCGTTGTCGGAGATGAATTTCGGTTTAAGTAGCAGGTCTTCCGGAGGATAGCCTGTAACGGCAAGCTCAGGGAAGGCTACAATATCCGCTCCGATAGCCTTGGCTCTCTGTATGTAATCTATTATTTTTCCGGAATTACCTCTAAGGTCTCCCACAACACAGTTGATCTGCGCTATGGCAACCCTGACACTTTTCTTCATGGCACTACCTCTTCATCTTCTCTATGAGGATTATTGCTTCGGCTATCTCGCGCATCGACTTCCTGATATCCATGCTCTGTTTTTGGATCCTCCGGAAAGCCTCATCCTCGGACAGTCCCTGCTGGTGCATCAGTATGCCCTTGGCCCGTTCGATCGCTTTGCGCGATTCGAGTTCTTCCTGTATCACCTTACTCTTGACCATGAGCTCGGCGTTCTCTATGACTATGGATGCTTGACTTGCTACGGTAGTAAGTATATTGATCTCATCTTTTGTGAATTTGTGCGGATATGATGTATAGTTGTTCAGGACGCCTATGACTTTGCCCTTGACGGCCAACGGAACCGAAAGAAGAGACTTTAGGCCTTCTTTTTCAGCTATGGCTTTCGACTTGTAATCCAGTTCCCTGGGGAGGTCGTAGACTGAAATAGCTTTGTTCTCAAGGGCGACTCTGCCTGCGATACCCTCGCCTATCTTAAGCTGGGGTTTTTTATTGTACGCCTCGCTCATTGACTGGGTGGCTTTCAGGACGAGTTCGTTGGTCTTATCGTCGATCAGCATGAGCGAGCATATCTTTGAATCGGTTATCTCGGCTGTGACCGTGACTATCAACTTTAGGATATCCTCGAGGTATAGGTTGGAGGTTATAGTCTTGCTTACTCTGGATATTGCCTCCAACTGTTTTGCGTGAGATATGGGCCTCTTAGCCTTATTTGCCATGCTGTCAATACCCTTCTTTCGGCTTGATATTTGTTCCAAGAAATCCGGGATCAGTCTCTTCGGGAGCTTCCTGGATCCAGCCATTATTTAACCCTAAAAGATGAGCCTCGTCAATTACATTCTTGTACTCCTCGGTAAGTATCCCGCGTGAAATGTCGGCTAAACCACAGGCCTTGAAGGTGGGGTAGTATTGGCTCATGATACTTAAGTAGCTCTTATTGCCCAGCTCCTTCTTAATGAACCTCAGTGTATCGTTCGTCCCCGATATGCTATTAGGCAATACCAGTAGGCGTATGATAAGACCCTTTTTAGCGACTCTGGCTTCATCCATCTCAAGGTCACCAACCTGACGATACATCTCTTTAACGGCCGCTCTATTGAATTTCACATACTCTTCGGCGTCCGAATATTTCAATGCCGCCGCATTATCGGAATACCGCATATCAGGCATGTATATATCCACTATTCCTTCCAGGATCCTTATGGTCTCCGCCAGTTCATAACCGCTGGTATTGTAGACAATAGGTATCTTAAGCCCTCTCTCAAGAGCTATTTCCAGAGACATGAGTATCTGTGGAATATAATGGGTAGGAGTCACCAGATTAATATTATGACAGCCGTCACGCTCGAGGCTCATCATGATGTCGGCCAGGCCCTCTATCGTGGTCTCCTCCCCCTTATCCAGCTGGCTGAAATAGTAATTCTGGCAATAGGCGCACTTCATATTGCAGTGGGAGAAGAATATTGTTCCGGATCCCTTCGTCCCTGAGATGGGAGGTTCTTCGCCGCGGTGAGATAGGTAGCTGTAGACGGTCGGGTTGTATGATGCCCTGCAGTATCCTGAGCTGCCGCCAAGCCTGTCGGCTCCGCACCTGCGCGGGCATAGCACACATCTCTTGAGGGAATTATTCAGCGCCAAAATCGCTTTTTTTACCAAGGCCAATTTTCCGGAGACCATTTGAACCTTCTTGCCAAAATTTGACATGGCAAATTTTGGATTTTTACAAACAGTTTGCAAATCCTGATTTTGCTATGCCAAAATCAGGGCTTACCAGATTTTGTTCTGTCAAAATCTGGGCTTATCGGGCGGAATATTTTCTTGCCAATGTGAAGATGAAGAGTCCGGTCACGAATAATCCGGAAAAAGATTCAATGGCTGACAGCAGTTTACATATCAGCTGCGCTCTCGGCACAAAGTCGCCGTAACCCACAGTCGTAAACGTTATCGTGCTGAAGTAGATGTAATCGTACCACCTGAGGATATAAGATGGGTCGCCTGAGCGCTCCACGGTATTGAACGAAAAGAACAGGATGGAGAATGTCAGTATCGTAAGAAACGCGGAGAGGACTATCCTGTACGGTTTTTCACCGTAACCGCAGAGCGCACCCATCAGGAGACTCGGCAGATAGTTCCAGTCCCCTTTCTTCTTTAAGGCCAGGCGTTCCATCGTCTTCTCTTTAAACGATGCCCAGCTGGCGTCATTATACATCCCATTCGAAAGAAAATATTGCTTTATATCACGGTATGATTCTTCCGCGGAGAGAGCTCCTGTCTCATTTATCATATCATTGTTAAAAGCTTTTAAACCCGGGGAGAAGCTCATCCTGGTTATGGATTTAGCTCCAACGATCACGGTATGCCAGAATTTAACGTTGTATAATTTTGCGCTCCACATATCCGCGCCCGACAGGTCAGATTCCGTCAGGTTGGCGTCAGTCAGATCGGAGCTCCAGAGCCTGGCATTCGCCAGGAATGCCTTTGTCATGTCGGATTTCGTCAAGTCGCAATGCGTTAAGTCGCAATTGGAAAGGTTTGCGCCAACCATATCCGAGCCCGCGAGATTACAATCAAAGAAATGTGTTCCGGAAAAATCGGATTGGGATAGATTAGCTTTTGACAGATCGGCTTTTTCGAAATGCGCATCCTTGACGCATACTTTCTTGAGGTTAGCTCCGGTAAGGTCCCGTTTGCTCTCAGAGGCCTTTATCAACAGCTCGGCGTAGGAACTCTTCTCCGGTAGGTGGTCCCAACAAAAATCGGCCAGAGCGACCGCCCTCTCCTTACATCCATCGTATTTACATTTCACCATCTTCATGGCAATCCTTTCATTTACGATAGTTACCGCATCGCTCCTGTGGGATCTACAGGATCACCATCCGATCTTATTTCAAAGTGTAGATGAGCTAATATTTTCTTATTGGCGGCATTACCGGTCTTACCGACGAACCCTATTAAATCTCCCTTATGAATTTGCTTGCCCGTATTGACAGCCCAGTTAAAGAGGTGACTGTAAAGAGTCTGGGTTCCGTCCGGATGGTAGATAAGTATGTACTTACCGTATCCGGTAGGTACATTCCCGCGAAAAGCTATTCCGCTCTTGGACGCGTATACGGGAGTATTTAACTTCGCGGCTATATCCACTCCTGAGTGCGTCCGGCCGCCGCGGCGTTTGGCGCCAAAACCACCGTTCCCTAAAACGTCATTTCTTATAATCATCCGGCCGGTCTCGCTCTTTATCGGATATCCAAAGGACGGCTCGGTGATCTTAAAGATCAGCAGGGACGCCGGTGTATATAAAAAGAACGTCACTACAGCCGTTATTATGGCAGTGCTAAGTATAAGCAGAAAAGATCTCATTTAAACTCTCAACGTAAGGGTTGTATGAGAAAAAGCCATATCAATCAATTTACTGATATGGCTTTTTCTCATTGTTCATTTACACGGTTCGGATTATATTACTATTTGTTGGCTTCAGCAGGGATATTTACAGTCCCTTCTACTGCCTTTACCACTGTGTCAGCAGCACCCTTTACCGGTTCGGTAATGAGCTCTCCCGCCTTCTCCACATCTCCGGAAGTGACTTGCCCTATAGTCTTAACCTGATCAGTAACTACAGCGGTCCCTCTCTTAGTGGTCTCCGCAACAACATTAACAGATTCCTTTGTCACGTTTGCCGGGTAATTGAAGAGCTTCTGCCAGAAGTTCTTGGCCTGATTACCGGTCTTCTCATCCGCAGCGTTAGAAACAGCTGTTAAAGCGACACATACTGCGAACGCCGCGCAAAGACATACAATGACTTTCTTATTCATTTTTTTCCTCCTTTCCTATGGGATTTAATATACTACAGTAAAAATCTTTTATCAAGATAAATAAGAATTCCAACTTAAGTTATTGCAGTAATCCCATCACCATCTGGCTTATGATCTTTCCATCGGAAGAGCCCTTGGTCTTATCCATGACAAGCTTCATCACCTTACCCATGTCGGACTTGGTCTTAGCGCCGCTTTCCGAGATCGCTGTATTGACGATATTTTTCAACTCTTCTTCACTAATCTGTTCAGGCATATAAGCTTCCAGTATCCTTAGCTCGGCCAGTTCTTTATCTACCAGATCCTGTCTTTTGCCGTTTTCAAATTGAACTATAGACTCCTTATGCTGTTTTATGTGGCGATGCAACATCTGCAATACGTCCGTATCTTCCACCGACTTGCTATTCTTGTTCATTTGAGCTTGTCTGATGGCGGCTACCAGCATCCTTAGTACGGACAATGTAAGAGCGTTGCTTTCCTTTAACGCCGTCCTCATATCAGATTCTATCTTTTCGTATAAGCTCATAACTTCACCCCGCAGTATCCGGCGCTTTTAGATATCTTCTTCTTTGCAAGTATCTTCTTCACGGGACCCAAGTAATCTATGATAAGCTTTCCGGAAAGGTGGTCCAATTCATGCTGTACGGCCCTTGCCAGAAGCCCTGAGGCATTTATCTCCGTGATATCGCCCTTCTCATCAATATAGCTCACCAGTACTTTCCTGGCTCTTTTTATCTTCACGTACAGACCGGGACAGCTGAGACATCCTTCCTCCTGTGTCTCCAGCCCCTCTCTCTTTAAAATTACAGGGTTGACCAGTTTTATCAGTCCCTCCCCCACGTCTATGACCGCTAATTGTTTATCTATTCCTACCTGCACGGCCGCAAGCCCGACACCTTGACTCAGATACATCGCACTCGCCATATCGGTGAGCATAGATCTTTCCGATATGGTCACTTTTTCTACTCTGGCGGCCTTTCTTCTTAGTATAGCTTCCGGGAATTTCCGTATCTTTAGATCGGGCATGACTATTTGATCCAAAATTTGACAGGGCAAATTTTGGATTTCTCCAAACTGTTTGATTATCCAGATTTTGCTCTGTCAAAATCTGGTCTAAGTATCTTATTATTGGAATCTACGTAGACCGTTTTCAATTTTATCCGGCGCGCCTTCTTATCTTCGACAAATCCGTATGAAAGTATTATAACCAGATCTCCGGCGTTTCCGAGATGCGCTGCAGCGCCATATAATCCAATGGTTCCTGATCCGGCTTTCTCTTCTATGGCGTAAGTCTCGAATCTGGCGGCATTATTGATATTTACGACCTGGACGATCTCTCCCGGATAGATATTCGCTTTCTTAAGGATAAGAGAGTCTATCCCTATGCTGCCTTCGTAATGAAGATCAACCTTTGTGAGAGTGGCCCTATGTATCTTTGATTTACACATCAATCTAAGCACGAAAATGCCTTTTCTATTGGTTTTATGAGCTGATTTCTGTCAGGTTATCACCGTCAAAATACAGCTTCTGGGTCTTGGAAAGGTATCCTGCGTCCACCGGTATTGCTCCATAGCGGGCATCATAGGTCCAGATTTCTCTGGGAGAGGACCACTTCTCATTACTTTCAACCGTCGTCACCTGATCGGGTTTTCCCCATAAAGACTCGACTCGATCTTTTGTCATACCTATCTTGACCGATTCCGTGCCCAGGGGCTTCTTTATGATATCGTCCGGGGACGGAATTGTCAGAGCATTGCAGCCGCAGATCAAGGGTATCGCCGACAGGATGAGCACAAAATTAAGATTCTTTATCAAACTACTGATTTTTGACATTCTTTGACTCCTTCTTTATGGCGTATATAAGGTCGCATAAAAATTTAAGAAAAGTATTCTTATTATCTTCCTCTATTTCCGTGAACTCTAAGCCGCAATCGTAAGAGGCCGCATCTTCCAGGGAGATCTTTCTCTTCCAGATCACCTTGGCTTTGGCGTGTACAGGATTAGGCGCATCCCGTATAACCATCTTAAGCTCTAAGACATCGGACTGTTTTATGAATTTATCCGGCGTTTCAAATCTCAAGCCGTCGGCCGAGATATTCTTGGTATTAGTATTGAGCGTAGCGCCCGTTTCGGGCACTATATAGGATATGTCGATCGGCGTATCCAACCTGACATACCTGCGCCTTTCAATGAAATCGTCTTTTATCTTTGACATATTCGCGCTTCCTCCGAGGTTAAAAATATAACATACATGAACTTGAGACGTCAACTTAATAATAAGATGCCATTTATCCAATTATGGATATTTTCAAGCACATCCGTGTCGGTATCGTAATAATGTCTATGTATGCCATTGATCACCTTGCGACCGAAGAATTGCCCTAAATACGCATAGTATGTAAGTGTATGGCTGAGATTACCGGCATCTGCTATTATCATATCGAGCGATGCCGCTCCATCTGCCGTAAGGTCATCTGGATCTTTGCCCTGCAGGACCAGGATCGGAAGCTGTGTATTTATCAATCCGCCATACGGTTTATCGGTTATGTCATACCGCATATCACGTAAAAAACATTTTTTTCCCAGAATATATATCCAATCGCCGGCGGAGCCGGTAACTCTATTTTGAGTCTCCTGAATAGTCCGCATTACAAGATTAAGGTAGTCATCCGTCCAATTTACTCTTTTGGCAATCTTCCGGAACTCTTCTTTCCTTGCCTCGCCAGATGGCAACGGATATACTGAAGGTGCCATCATGACGAGCCCCTTGATATTGTCATTATTTGCCGCAGCCTTCATCGCGTTAATGGCGCCCTTGGCATGGCCGATCAAAATTATCGCGCCGGGATTTACCATGCTCTGACCTGACAGGAATTGAATAGCCGCTTTTAAATCCTCGACTTCATCGGGGCTTGCTGAGGACGATAGGTCTCCACTGCTTTTGCCGACATCCCTCTTATCGAATCTCAGGCTCACAAAACCGCTTTTTGCGAGATGGTCGGAAATACATGCAAATAGGCCCTGATAATCTCTATTCTGAGGCCCGGCTCCGGGAGCGAAGACTATCGCGGGGTACTTCCCTTCCTTTAATGGAAATGTCATCGTCCCTGCCAATTCCGCGCCTTTAACCTTAAATAAAACGTCCTTCGTTCCATAGCCATCCGTTATCATCTTTTTATCTATTACCTTTATGGCCCTGGGCCTGAAGGTGCGGATTATTGACAGCTCTTTGGATGGTATCTCCAGCTTCATTATCGTCCTGTCCGACATTCCCACCCATAAAGCGCCTTGAGGGTAATTTCGTATTTTCAAGAGAAGGTGCTCCGTTTTTATCTTGCGTGAATCTATCTTTATATATTCGTTTTTGATGGAAGTGAGTATTATGAACCGCTTCATCGGGGGAAGGCTCCATGTCTGGAAGCAGGATATCGCGTTAAATCCCTGAGAACGGCCTTTAGAAAAGTTATAATTTTCTATTATGGGCAGATATGTTACAGGAGAATCTTCTTCGAAGACGTAAGTATCTTTTCTTATCGGAATATTATCCGCGCAGGCGAACCTTGACTGATATCTGAAGACGAAGGAGACGAAATTTTTAAAATTTTCCAAATAGAGGGTATCTACGGCGCGGTCAGCGATCCTCTCTTTTGTGTAACTTTCAAGATTATAATTCTTATCCATGACGAGCCGCGATCTATATTCCGTATATACAGGCTCGAATGGCATGTTAGTAACGGATTTATATAGCAGCTTATTCTCGGTGACAAATCTTTCGATCTTGATCGTGCCGACGTCTCTTCCGGAGGACTGGATCGTGTAATAAAATGTTTTGTGGTTTACTTTATCCAGATAGAAGAATGAAGTTATGAATAGAAGCAGGCTTAAAGCCAGAAATAGCAATACCACCGTATATATTTTTTTCATTTAAAAGTTCACGGAGAGGATGTCGTAATCGAGCTTTCCAGCCCATCTCTCCTTACCGCCGGATGAATCCATGCCGGACTTCAACTCCGATAGTATCTCTTCCGGGCAGTTAACCAGCACCTTCTTGAACGGATGGGAGCTTTCAGGTCTTATCGCCAGAGTGGAGGCTTCCGTAGCATGAGAGATCGAGATAGGCCGAAAGGCTCCGTAGGACGTCAGAGAGGACTCCAGGGGCCGAAATGTCACCTGATATATCACAGCGCCATCATCGTCTAAAAATTTCACTCTTATTACGAGGTCCGTGATATCTTTGTATCCGTCGTTTCTTACTATGCCTTCAAGGACGGCTCTTTTGTTCAAAAAACCCGCGCTGTTGAAGCTCACTCCGAGCCTGTCGATCTCGATGTGTTTCGAATAGACCTTCGCATTCACTTCCTGCAGCCTCATACTATAGGCATTGGCAAGCTCATCATCCTTAAGCTCCAGGTATATCAGATATCCTGCCAGGTTTACGACCAGCACCAGACATATGATCAGGATCGAGACAAGCGCCACTAACATACTTTTTTTCTTTATTATCATAATTATTGTCCGTTGGCGTATAGTTCACGGATTGAGCTAAAAATGCCCAAGTAGGCATCGCTTCTGTAATCCGGATAAGTCCACGGCCACGCGTTATATCGCCCGTCTTTATAGAATAACGTGACCTCGGCGTATATTCCCTTGTTAAGGTGTATCCTGTGTGTATAATCTTTGGTTGAGAATAATACCAGCTTAGCATGATCCAGATAGCCGGGGTCGATATTTACTCTGCGTTTGCCATCACTGAGAAACTTGCGCTCCAAGCGGCTTGTCTTAAGCTTCACTTTATATATATCTTTCAGTCTGAGCAGTCTTTGGAAGCTTAAGAATCTTCTTTTAAGGCCGCTCCCCATCTCTTTATGATAATAATCGGAATGCGTAAAATCCAAAGTGCCGCTTTCGAAATCCGTCCTGCCGAATATCCGGACCAGAGCAGTTGAAGTATTATTTATCGCCGCAATATCGTTTGAGAGCAAGCCGATGATCAATTTCACCTTATGACTCTCTCCCGAGGCCCTCATGGGATATCAGCTGCCTATGCAGCGTTCTTTCTGGCTATGTAATTGGATATCAATTCTCTGGCCTTGGGTTCAAGGCTGTCAAAAAAAATCGCTACGTCGTAATGCTTTATCTCTCCGTCGATTATGACGGAATGCGCTCTCACCACAACGCCCTTAACCTCGATGCCTTTTGAATCCTTGTCATTTTTAACGGTGTCCGGGATCATTAACATCAGTTTCACCCTGGACATGAGCGGTATCTCTTTATCCACCTTGCAGTAAAGCCCGGACGAGCTTATATTGAGGGTGTGGGTCGAGGTGTCGAAACCGCCGACTATTATTTTGAGCAGCAGCTCTTCATCTTTTATTCGTTTAGCTATTCTTCTTTCCTGACTGGCCATCTCTTCGTACTCCTTATTTTAGCCCGGCGGCCATGAAAATTTTCTTCCACCTAAAAGATGCAGATGCAGATGAAATATTTCCTGGCCGGCGTCATCGCCGCAATTTAATACTATCCTATATCCAGAGCGCTGTATGCCTTTCTGATCCGCCAGCGACTTTGCGGCCAGCACCAGCTCTCCTATCAGCTGGATATTTGATTCCGTCAGATCGGATGTCCTTTCAATGTGGTGTTTTGGGATTATCAATATGTGTGCCGGCGCTTGAGGCTTCACATCTTCGAAGGCCAGTATTCTGTCATTTTCGA
This sequence comes from Candidatus Omnitrophota bacterium, assembly GCA_018823705.1. GTDB lineage: Bacteria > Omnitrophota > Gorgyraeia > 2-01-FULL-45-10 > 2-01-FULL-45-10 > CAIMPC01. The sequence goes on from JAHJHP010000030.1 coordinate 20,382, forward strand.
ACACTATAATGGCCGGTATCTCTTTTTGTGCGATCTTACAGAATATGCAGTCGGGCTTATTCATCACGAAATTTCTTCCATAATGTATTCCAGGCTTCCCAATCCCATCATACAGGCATACTTTAACTGCGCCGACCAGTTTGTTTCAGGATAACCCGCGGTAAATACATCCTTACCGCCTGAGGATTTGATCAAATCGACAGATGCTTTATCTATCGCAACGGGATCATTTGAAGCGAGTATGCCAAGGTCATCGACTATCCTGGGATCGTCTTTGGCCAGGCAATCACAGTCTTTTGTTACTTTGATAAGAAAATTAATATATCCGACTTTTGACCTGAACGAATCGATAATTCCCTTAGCGTATTCTACCATCTTTTCCTGCAGGTTTTCAAGTGTCTCGCTCCATCTTATCTCAATAGCTTTCGTTTTACATACTACCGCGCATTCTCCGCAGCCCAGACACGTGCTCTTATCAATCTCTATCTTCTTCATCTTAAGCTTGAGAGCTCCTGCAGGACAAATCAACACGCACTTACCGCAGCCTATGCAATGCGAAGCATCTACTTCGGGCACCGCACCGCAATGCTGTTCGTACTTCCCGCGTCGGGATGAACATCCCATGCCCACATTCTTTATCGCGCCGCCTACACCGGTCAATATATGTCCGGTTATGTGGGTCATCGCAAGCAGGCTGTCGCAATCAGCAAAGTCGGAGGCCATCTTTATTTTGGAAAAATGCTTGCCGCTTACCGGAACTTCTATGAAATTTCTGCCTCTCAGGCCGTCTGCGATCAGGACCGGCAGACCGACATTTTCCGGATTGAAGCCGTGCTCGTAAGCTATCTTCAGGTGATCCACGGAATTGGTGCGGCTGCTTGCCTTGTATATAACATTCGAATCGGCCAGAAATGCGTTGGGCGTTATATCTTTTACGCGCTTCGCCGCTTTTCTTATCCATTCCGCCCGGATATGACCCGTATTACCCTTATCCCCGAAATGCATCTTTATGGCCGTGAAGTCATCTTTTTTGATATGCGAAAGCACGGAGCTTTTATCGATTAGAAGGCCCAGTTTATCTGAGACCGTCTGCGTTGAATCGCCGGCGCCGGTTCTTACGTAATAGACTTTAGAGGTCATAGTCATCGTCCTTTTCATTATATATTTTTATGCTGTATCTTAGAAGAAGCGCCGCTGTAACGCCGTTGCCTTTCTTAAGCTTATCTTTAAATGTGCCGTCATATATCATGCCGTATCCGCAAGACGGGCTATTCGATTTCAATATAGCTCGCTTAATACCGAGCCTCTTGGCTATTGCCAGCGTTTTTTTGGCGCCTAAAACCATAGTGGCGGTGATATCTTTGCCGGATAGAGTCTTCACTGCGGCTTTTTTTGCCAGGACCTGACCGCCGTCACCACCAGATATTTCGCAGCGCTCGCGGGGTACGGACGATCCGCCGAGCACCTCCGGACATACGGCCACGGCAACCCCTTTTTTAATCAACTCTCTTATGCGGGGCTTAAGCTTATTTTTGCCGTTATAGGTGCAGTTTAGTCCGGCGAGACATGCGCTTACGATGAATCCCCTGTTAACAGCTCTTCCGGGGCATTCTGAACTATTTCGACGAGAAGCCATAATGGCCGATCCGTGATCCGCATTCCCGGTATTCACCCTGATTATATACGAAGGGCTTTGCTTTGGCGTAATCTATCTTTCCATCATCACCTAATATGGCTTCGTCTACATGTACGACCAACACCTCACCTATGAACATATCATGAGATCCCAGTTTGACCACGTCCTTAAGCCTACATTCAATATTTACCGGGCATTCCTTGATGAGCGGAGCGGATATCTTCGAGGATTTGATCGGAGTGAAACCGCATTGTTTGAATTTATCAATATCTCTTCCGGAGAGAGTTCCGCAGATATCAGCCTCTCTTACGGACTCTTTAGCGGGTATATTGATCACAAACTCCCTTTCAGCAATTATCAGTTTGTGGGAATGACGTGAGGGTCTTATGGAAAGCGATATGAGCGGAGGCTTGGATGCGACGACACCACACCATGCTATCGTTATTATATTCGCCCTTAGCGCCTCCCTGTCAAGCGCGCTTACGAGGACGACCGGAACCGGATATAAGGCCTCGCTAGCCGGAACTTCCAGTTTTCGCATCTTAATTAGGCTTTAGGTGTCTCTTCCGTTTTCGCCGGTTTCTTATTTGTAGTGCTCCAGCATCTCTTCGTGCAGTAATATTTACCGTTGCGGTAATACCAGCGCTTATTCTTTATGGACTTCTTACAACCGGCGCAATTAGCCGGCTTCTCCTGCTTTACTGGTGCAACGGCCTTCTTCTCATCTTTGGCCGGTGCGGCGTCAACGGGTGCCGGTGCGGGAGATGCTGCTGCAACTTGTGACGTTTCGGCCTGTACCGGCGCTACCGCAGGTTTAGGGGCTTCCGTCTCTTTCGCCAGTTCTTCTTTCTTCTCGTCTGTCATATTCTCACTATTCTTTTTTTATTATTTTCGGTCAAGTATCTTAAGCCACTGTAAATAAGTATATTCTAAAAGCCTTCCTTTGTCTGAGCTGTCTATCTTCGTGAACTTCAGGCCTGTTTCGTACGGGCCGATATGGTTTATGCCGTCTTGCCATGCCACCTGACACGCTGCGAATATAGGCACATTATCGCCTGGCACATCCATGGACATGTTTATTTCGTCGCCGTGTCCGAATCTCTTGTCCGTTAATATGAGAGCGCCTTCGCTTGAAATATTTTTTACCTTATACGATGCCTTGCATTTTTCATTTACGATCTCACATAGCGCGTTCAATGCAGTATCGAACCTTAAAAACTTTCTTCTCTCTGTCACGACATCCTCATTGTTATGGTATGGATAAAAAAATAAGGGGATAAAAATTTACTATTTCTATCCCCTTATCTTCTTGGAAAACATCACCGTGAACTATTTTCCCTTAAATACAAATTCTGGCTCCAGAACCGGGGTATAGCCTTCCGGTATAGGGAACGGGAACGTCGCAGTTTCGTATACTCCTGCGCCAGTCCTAACTATCGTCATCCCAACACCTTTCGCTAATCCGACCGTAAGGCCAGAGAGAGGATTGTCCTCTACGCTTGTATCGTAGATATTCTTCGGAAGCTCGACCCAGCCGGTAATAACGTTAGCTAAGCCTCTGTAAAGCTTCTTACCCATATCCTGAGCGTAACTAGCTGTCGCTATATTCAATACCATTAATATAGCCACGCAAATTATAATTCCTTTTATAACGTTTTTCATTGTGATTTGTCACCCCCCCTCATCTCATTTTGATTAAAGTATAGCACAACATAAAAAAATGTCAAGCTAATCGAAATATAAAATTTAACCTCGCACCAGCTCTTAACCACTCACTTCGTTCGGGTTCGAGGCGGTGCGGGATTCCACAGAGCTTCATTTCTGTCTTCTCACTTTAAGTATCTCATCGATGACTTCAGATATCTTATCTCTGTCCTCCGGCCTTATATCTATGAACTCGATACCCGTGTCATAATAGTAGGCCCCTTTCTGCTTCTGGTCCGCCTTTTTAACTACCCATACCAGCGTGCCGCCGCACTTTATCTGAGGCGTGCTGTCACTCAGGAATAGTTCAACATCCACACCCTGGAAAAGACCCAGATCCTCCTTCAGTAAAACGCATATTCCGCCCGCACCGATGTTTTCGGTATGGGTAGATATTGTCTTAGCGGTCAGCCTCTTTTTAATAGAGATGAGACATTTGTAATTCGCTCTGGGAAACCTGCGCCTGTTAATACCGTTCCACATAAATTATCTTTCCCTCCATGGTGATGAAAGATTCATCCGCGTTGCTTGCGATAATTATACATAACCGGAAATTAAAAAGCAAGCACTTCTTAAGCGAGGTGGAGATTTTTCGGCTACAATGCGCAAAGTCCCTCGCGGTGAGGGTGCGATCTGCGGGGACGCAAAATTTCCCCGGCGTGGAAATTTTGCTCGGAAAGTTCGCTCGCTCTTTTTGGCGTACAGAAATACCAGGGCCAAAAAACCGTGCCCGCTCGCGACTTTCGACGCCCCGCTCAACACCCTCCCCGTGAGGGACTACAGACTTAGCCGAAAAATCTCCTTGGAGGGGATGGGTGGACCGGCCTAAGCGCGAAGCAATATGAGCACATTGAAAATATTAGATGATATGTTAAAGTGTCAAGCTTTCCGGATATCGTTCGTTTATAATATGATACGAACGCTATTAACCAAAGGAGGAAAGCATGGGCACTGTATCGTATCTTCCGCGTGACTATGAC
>JAHJHP010000031.1 GCA_018823705.1 Candidatus Omnitrophota bacterium
AGGCGATGCAGCCGTTCTTTACTATTAAAACACTTACAATTATTAAATAACGCTTTTAAAGACAAAAAAGCTTCAAGCCTTATTACTTTTATCTTTCTAAGGCCCTGGGGGCTGGGGGTACGATGTATCTTCCCATTCCCAAAAATAGATTATTTGCGGCTTGAATTCAAACCTCGCTGCTGATACAATAGTGCAACTAAAAACAGGAGGTATTTGTGCCGCGTCACACCGATATTAAAAAAGTTCTAATAATAGGGTCAGGGCCGATCATCATAGGCCAGGCCTGCGAATTCGATTATTCCGGGACCCAGGCCTGTAAGGCGCTGAGAGAAGAGGGTTACGAAGTAGTGCTCGTAAATTCAAACCCGGCGACCATAATGACCGATCCGGGCATGGCCGACAGGACATACATAGAACCGCTTACCGTGGATAGCCTTGAGAAGATCATAGCTAAGGAACGTCCCGACGCCCTTCTTCCCAATCTGGGAGGACAGACCGGCCTCAACCTCAGTTCCAGCCTTCATAAGGCGGGAATACTCAAAAAATATAAAGTGCGGGTCATTGGTGTAAAGATCGACGCGATCGAACGCGGCGAAGACCGCGAGATATTTAAAGATACGATGAAGAAGCTTGGCATAGATGTTCCGCGATCCGAAACATGCACCACGGTCGAACAGGCCGAAGCCGTCGCGATGAAGCTCGGTTATCCGGTCGTAGTGAGGCCGGCATACACGATGGGAGGCACTGGAGGCGGTATAGTATACAATGGTGAGGAATTGAGACAGATCACCATCCGCGGCCTTGCCGCCAGCATCATACATCAGGTGCTGATCGAAGAAGCTGTTATCGGGTGGGAGGAGCTCGAGCTCGAAGTGGTCCGCGATGAAAAAAATCAGAAGATCACAGTCTGTTTTATTGAAAATATTGACGCGATGGGCGTTCATACCGGCGATAGTTTTTGCGTCGCGCCAATGCTTACGGTAAGCGCTAAGCTCCAGAATAAGATGCAGGAATATTCATACAAAATAGTCGACGCGATCGGTGTGGTCGGCGGGACAAATATACAGTTTGCCCACAATCCGAAAGATGACCGTCTCGTCGCTATTGAGATCAATCCCCGCACGTCCCGTTCTTCGGCGCTCGCTTCCAAGGCGACCGGGTTTCCTATCGCGCGCATCTCCACAAAACTCGCCGCCGGACTGACGATGGACGAGATCCCATACTGGCGGAAGGGTACGCTGGAAAAATACGAGCCGAGCGGAGACTACGTGGTAGTGAAGTTTGCCCGCTGGACTTTCGAGAAGTTTCCGCAAGCTAAAGATATATTGGGCACCCAGATGAAGGCGGTGGGCGAGGTGATGAGCATCGGAAAGACGTTTAAGGAAGCGTTCCAGAAAGCGATCCGCTCCCTGGAAAGTGGCCGATACGGCCTCGGATTCGCAAAGGATTTTAATACGCTTCCGATCGAAGAGATCGAAAAGCGCCTGGCTTACCCTTCCAGCGAACGGGTCTTTTTAATATATGAGGCGCTGCGCAAAGGCATGACCGTCGAAGTTCTGCATCGCCTGACTCACATAGGCAACTGGTTTATAAACGAGATGAAGGATCTCGTAGCATTGGAAGAGAAGATGCTCTCCCTCTCATGGGCTTCTATTTCCGACGATATCCTGAAGACGGCAAAAGAATGGGGTTTCGCCGATAAGTATCTCGCAAAGCTCTTTAATATGGAAGAGCGAGAAGTGCGGAGACACCGTCAGAGTGTTATCGGTGACGCGCGATTTGCCGCAGTGCCGGTAAGCGGAGTCACCGACGCCGCTTATTATTACTCGACTTACTCTCCCGGTAAAGACGAAGTGCCGGTCTCTTCTGCGCGGAAGATCATGATACTCGGCGGCGGGCCTAACCGGATCGGGCAGGGTATAGAGTTTGATTATACATGCGTTCACGCGGCATTCGCTCTCCGGGACGAAGGATATGAGTCCATCATGGTAAATTGTAATCCCGAAACTGTCTCCACTGATTATGATACGTCCAATAAGCTGTATTTTGAGCCGCTCACCGTTGAAGACGTGCTTACCATCTACCGTAAAGAGAAACCGGACGGTGTGATAGTCCAGTTTGGCGGGCAGACCCCTCTCAATATAGCTCAGGAGCTTCAGGATAATGGCGTAAAAATAATCGGCACGAATCCCGAGAGCATAGCCTTTGCCGAAGACCGCGAGCTCTTCCGTAAAAAGATGATATTGCTCGGCATACGTCAGACGGATGGCGCCACAGCGTTCTGTATTGAAGAGGCTCTCGAGATCGCGAAGAAGATAGGATATCCGCTTATGGTCCGCCCGTCATTTGTGCTCGGCGGGCGAGGTATGGACATAATACATGACGAAGATATGCTATCTACCTACGCCAGAGAAGCTATCAGGGTCAGCCCGGAATATCCGATGCTTCTCGACCGGTTCCTTGAGAATGCCCTTGAATGTGAAGTCGATGCGCTTTCCGATGGGGAAGAGGTATTTGTGACGGCGGTCATGGAGCATATCGAGCAGGCCGGCATCCATTCCGGCGATTCGGCGTGTTCCATTCCTGCGCGTACGATCAAGCCGGAGCATATTAAGACGATCGAGAAGTATACGGTAGTGATCGCGAAAGAATTGAAGGTAATGGGCCTGATCAATATCCAATTTGCCATCTGCGATGACGTCGTATATATACTTGAGGCCAACCCCCGCGCTTCAAGGACGGTGCCGTTTGTCTCCAAGATAATAGGCATGCCCATAGCGCGTATCGCCACACAGCTTATGCTTGGTAAGAAGATAAAGGATTTCCCCGAATTACGCCATCAATCACGCGATTATGTCGGCGTAAAAGAGGCGGTCTTTCCGTTCAACATGTTCCCGGAAGTCGATCCGGTGCTGGGCCCCGAGATGAGGGCTACCGGTGAGGTGATGGGGATCGACCGGACATTCGGACTTGCTTTTTACAAAGCCCAGGAAGCTGCGGGGAATCCGCTTCCGCGCGAAGGGAGCGTCCTGGTCACTGTAGCCGACGAAAACAAAGCGGAGCTCCTGCCGATAGCCAAACGGCTGGTGAAACTGGGGTTCACGCTGCACGCGACCGAGCATACCTGCGAATATCTGAAGAAAAAAGGCGTTTCGTCATCGCTGATCAATAAGATGTATGAAGAAAGGCCGAATATTGAAGATGCGATAAAGAATAGACAGGTCCACCTGATCATCAATACTCCTTCCGGCAGGTTTGGGAAGCGGGACGATAGCTATATCAGGATGATGGCGATCCAATACAAGGTGCCTTATTTTACGACGATGGCAGGCGCGGAAGCGAGTGTCGAAGGAATAGAAGAGATGAGTAAAGGCCGGAGCGAACCGGTTTCATTGCAGGAGTACCATGCCCGGAAGATAGCGGCGGATCAGGGAAAGAAAGCGCTTAGCGCCAAAACATAAATACCGTTTATCTGAAAGCTTAAACGTGGTTTCCGTAAATTAAGGAGGCGGTTAAAAAATGAAAAAAATATTAGTGATAGCAGGATGTATTATCTTTTGCCTCCTGGCCGCACTGATGATCAGGAAGGCGCTGCCCCCCGCTGAAGAGATAGTGTATGATCAGGCTAATAAGGTATTCATGGTGAAGGGAGACGTGAAGATCAGAAGAGCCGAAAACCCGTCATCTTTGCAGGACATGAAAGTTTCGGCGATATTAAAAAAAGGCGATATATTGGAAACCTCCAAAGATTCCGCGGTGGAAATAGTGATCGGCGAAAATGTCGATAAAGCGGTAAAGCTGGGAGAGAATAGCCGCCTGGAGTTTCAGGATATTAACCCTGCGCATCTGAACCTTTCAAGGGGAAAAGTACGCGTGACATTAAAAAAATTGGAACCCAAGTCTTCGTTTACCGTAAAGACGCCTACGGCGATATCCGGCGCAAGAGCGACAGCGTGGTCGGCGGAGGTAATCGGCAACAAGACCAAAATTTGCGTATTTGAAAGCGACGTATTGGTGCGCGGAATAGATGCCGCAGGAAAGCCTAACACGAAAAGATATATTACCGGTGAAGGGACGGAGCGGGAGGTCGAAAGAGGCAAACCCGTAAGCGCGGCCAAAAAGATATCGGAAATTGATATGCAGGACTGGCAATATTGGGATAAGAACATCTCGTTCCTCAGGGAAGGCAAAATATTGGTGGACGATTTTAGCAAAAAAGAGAATTTCAATAATCTTAGCGGCCCCCTGGGCTCCTGGAACGTATTTTATTCCGATCCAAACCAGCAATGTAAAGATGAGTTTACCGACCTGGAAAGAGTAGGAGACAGCGGATACGGCCTGAAATTGACGTATGACGTCGATTCGCCATTTTCCGCCTATAACGGTTTCTTTACAAGCCTTATGGGAATAGACCTGACGGATTATAGATATCTCGTCTTCTCCATAAAAGGGGATAAGAAGGCGGGCTTTACGACGACATTGAATATTGAGTTAAAGAATAAGAATCAGATAGGCAGGATGTCCATAGACGGCATAACGGATGAATGGGAAAAGATAACAGTTCCTCTGGGACAGTTCGTGGGCATAAATGATTTTAAGGACATGAAGGAATTCGTGATAGTATTCAGCGATATAAATGCCACTAAGAAAGAGGGTGTCGTGTATATAGACGACATCTATTTCGCAAAGCCGGAAGCTCCCGGTCAGTAAAGACAAAAAACCCTACATACACCAAATGCGTTGTAGGGTTTTTTAGAAGCGGCAACTGACTATTCTTCGACCGCTTCAACCTTTACGTTAAACGTGGTGCCTCTGACGCCCACGATAGATGTCGGGGTCTTCACCTCAAACCTTGAATTCTCGCTATGCACTTTCTGTGCTTTTATCATGACTTCGCCCATAGCCAGATCCAGAAGCGTCTGTGACGTGTCTGTCGCAGGATCAGCTCTTAATTCAGAGATCGACAACTCGGAGCCGCTCTTTACCTCTACGGTGGCTATCTTGCCGTCATCGAGATTCAGAAGCGCCGATGATCCCGCGGACGTCTTCATGGTATCTCCCTCACTTAATACCATTCCGACGGTGGCCGGAGACCAGGCACTTTGCCCGGACTGTCTCATCTCAGCCGTTCCGTTTATACTCATGACCTGCGCGTTACGTTTTTCCACCGCGTAACCGGCTGTGGCGATACCTAATACCAGCACCATAATGCAAGCTAACCTTAATATTTTCATCTTGTCACCTCCAGTTTAAATATACCCGAAAATACACTAAAAGTCAATGGACGGAGTTACTAATATATTTCTGTTAGGCATTGATTAAAAGTCAGATTTAGTGTAGACTCTAACTAAAATATGGTCTCAAATCACGATGGTTTTATGCGGCAATTTTCTTAATGTTAGAGAATAAAAAGTATGCGACATTTCAAGGTTTAAAAGAGAAGGCATGCTGATGAAAAGAATAACGATATTGTCCGCGTTTATAGTCATAATTTTGTTCACGCGCACGGCTGTAATGGCTCAGGAAACTGCCGGGAGTGACGCGCAGAAATCGGCGAAGACAAAGAACGCGATAAGCTGGCAGTCGATAGGCCAGAAGATGAAAGAATACAAAGGAATTTTGAAGGAGATCGTCAGTGATGCCGAGAAGAGCCTTAAAAAGATGGAAGAAGAATCTAAGGCCCGTGAGAGTGAAAAAGCGATGAAGGAAGCCGCCAAAAAGGCGAATGCGGAAGCTATCAAAAAAGCGGCGAAAAAAGCAGCTAAAAAGAAGGCCGCGGATGAAGTCGTCGTGAAGGCTAATAAGGCAGCTGAAAAGAAGGCCGCGAAAGAGGCCATCGCGAAGGCAAAGAAGGCCGAGAAAGAAGCCGCCGCGAAGGCAAAGAAGGCCGAGAAAGAGGCCATCGCGAAGGCAAAGAAAGCCGAGAAAGAGGCCATCGCGAAGGCAAAGAAAGCCGAGAAAGAGGCCGCCGCGCAGGCAAAGAAAGCCGAGAAAGAGGCCGCCGCGCAGGCAAAGAAGGCTGCCAGGCAGAAGGCCACGGATGAAGCCGCCGCGAAGGCTGCCAGAGAGATTGAAAGGAAAAGGTCGGAAGAAGCCGCTATAATGGCGAAGAGTGCGTCAAGATTAAAAATCACGGAGCCCACTCAGGAGCCCCGCCTGTTACCTGCTACTAGACGTCCTGTGAAAAAACCCAGAGCGGTAAGAGAGGTAAAAAAAGAGAGCTCCGCGTCAACCGCTAAAAGTTCAGTAGACGCTAGGAGGCTTACACCTACAGAATTGGTTATAATTCCGGTGACGCATGTGAGGAAAAGACACTTGATCGATAGGCCTTCACCGGAAGCTCAGATGATCGTTGCCAGTGAAGAAGTCTCCGCTATATACAGGGATGCGGTAGCGCTTTACTGGGATAATAAATACAGCGATGCTAAAGCGAAGTTCGAACAAGTCCAAAAGGCATTGCCTGAATATGCGCGCACGAGCTACTATCTGAGGCGCGTCAAGGAAAAGCTAAGTAAGTGATTAGTTATTAGGACGTATTAGGGGACGTGTCACTTTGGCCTGCCTGCCTGCGACCTGTTTACCAGCAGGCAGGCAGGGACACTCCACTTTTTGTAAATTATCCATAACTACCGGCAAATTAACTATAAGTAGCCCAGGTTACTATTGTTATCAGCAGTAGGGGAGGTTTACCTGCCCGCCCGCAGCCGTATTCTTGCGAGCAGGCGGGAACCTCCCCTACCATAGGTCTTCCCGCTCGCCTCCCCCAAAGTGACACGTCCCCTTTAGCCTTGAGTTTAAGTTGGTTATTTGATAATATAAACGCAAGCTCGCCGGCACGATAAAGGCAATAGCACAGAAATATTGGCGCTAACATTTAGGAGAGTTGCGATGAAGACGATGATTACATATTATTCGTTCAGTGGCAATACCGACAAGGTAGCGAAGATCTTTGCCGAAGCATTGAAAGCGAAGGGAGAGGTCTCCATGCAAAGGCTTAAACCCGCGGATGAGATCACCGCTTTTTCCGCCCAGTGCCGCGCGGCGTTTACAAGAAAGCGCGCGGAGCTTGGCCCCGGAGTGAATTTTGACATGAGCCCGTTTGATCTTGTGATACTTGGCTGTCCCGTCTGGGCATTCGCTCCCGTTCCCGCTATGAACAGCTACCTTGATAAGGTGAACGGTTTGCATGGCAAACGCGTTCTGATCTTTTTGACCTCCGGCAGCGGGCTCGGAGTCGGCAGATGCTTTAAAAACATAAGAGAGGCTTTGCGTAGTAAGGGAGCTTCTTCCATAGAGGATATAAATATTCCCGACCGGAAACAGGGTGACACCGGATTTATAACCGCGTCCATTTCGAAGTTCCTGTAGCGAAAGGCCCCGTATAATGCGCGTTGCGATGTATTATGCCAATGATGATGTCAGGCTCGAGGAGATGGTTAATCCCGTTATAGGCGAGGGCGAACTTCTAGTCCGCGTTGAGGCTTCCGGCATCTGCGGCAGTGATGTCATGGAATGGTACAGAATCCACCGGGTGCCGTTGGTGCTCGGTCACGAGATCGCGGGTACTGTCGCTTGCGTGGGTAAAGGCGTAGCGCGCTTCAAGGCAGGTGATCGGGTTGCCGTAGCTCACCATGTGCCGTGCCTGAAGTGCCGTTACTGCATGGATGGCCACGAGACGGCCTGCGAGACTCTGCGCAAGACCAATTTTGATCCGGGCGGATTCAGCGAATATGTGAGAGTGCCGAAGATCAATGTCGAAAAGGGGGTATTTGCGCTCCCCGATAAAGTCTCGTTCGAGGATGCCACATTCATAGAGCCGCTCGCCTGTGTCCTGCGCGGCCAGCGCCTGGCAAAAATTAAAAAAGGCAAGACCGTTCTCGTAGTGGGAAGCGGTATCTCAGGGCTTCTCCACATAAAGGCTGCGCGCGCTGAAGGCGCCGGGCGCATATTCGCGACCGACATTTCAGATTTCAGGCTTGAGTGCGCGAGAAGGTCCGGCGCGGATCACGCCATAAACGCGGCGGAATACAGTCCTGCCATGCTTAGTCAACTGAACGGTGGATATCTTGCCGACTTTGTGATAATCTGCGCCAGCGCTGCCGAAGCATTCGAGCAGGGGATCAGGTCGGTCGAGCGCGGGGGCACCATACTGATATTTTCAGCCGCCGCGGGCAAGGATGCGCTCATTCCGGTGCCGACTAACGATATATTCTGGCGCAATGAGGTGACGGTTACAAGCTCTTACGCCGGGAGCCCGCAAGACCACCTTAATGCTTTAGATAAGATATGCCTTGAAAAAATAAGAGTATGTGATATGATAACGCACCGGTTTAAGCTGGACGAGACAGGGCTGGGATTTAAACTTGTCGCGGAAGCAAAAGAGTCGATGAAAATTATAATCCAACCACAACGATAATAACCGATAAGGACATTATGGCGACACCTCTGGAGAGATGGGTAGACAAAATAGCGAAGATCACAAAGCCCGACAAGATTTATTGGTGCGATGGCTCTGAAGAAGAAGCGCGTCGTCTCGTCGAGATCGGTATTAAAGAAGAGAAGATAGTGGGCACTCCCATCTTCAGGGAGCTGAACCAGAAGACCTTCCCCAACAGTTATTACCACCGCAGCCATCCGACAGACGTTGCCCGCACAGAACACCTTACGTTCGTCTGCCATCCGGATAAGGAGACGGCGGGAGCTAACAATAACTGGATGGACCCGAAAGAGGCTAAGGAGAAGATGACAAAGCTCTCCGACGGCTGCATGCGCGGGAGGACTATGTACGTCCTTCCGTATATGATGGGACACCCGCAATCACCATACGCCAAAGCCTGTATACAATTAACGGATGTTTCGTATGTCGCGGTGAGCATGCGCATCATGACGCGCATGTCCAGGTACTCCATTGCGAAGATCGGCGACAGCGAGAACTTTGTTAAAGGCATACATTCGGTCGGAGATTTTGATCCCGAGAAGCGTTTTGTGATGCATTTTCCGGACGAGCAGCTGGTATGGTCGATAGGTTCCGGCTACGGAGGCAATGCCCTTCTCGGCAAGAAGTGTTTCAGCCTGCGCATCGCGTCGTGGCTCGGTAAACAGGAGGGATGGATAGCCGAGCATATGGTCATCATGGGGATACAGGATCCCTCCGGCAAGACGACTTATATAACCGCCGCGCTCCCGAGCGCCTGCGGTAAGACGAATTTAGCGATGCTCGAGAGCGCTCTTCCCGGCTACAAGATATGGACGCTTGGTGATGATATTGCCTGGCTCAATGTAGGATCCGATGGCAGGCTATGGGCGATCAATCCCGAGACGGGGTTTTTCGGTGTCGCGCCGGGCACATCGATGAAGACCAATCCCAATATGATGCGGACCCTGCTGAAAGGGACATTCTTTCCGACGTTATTCACCAATACGGCTTTGAACGCCGATACGAACGAGCCGTGGTGGGAGGGCATTGATGGCGAGTGTCCGGCAAACCTTATCGACTGGCTTGGCAACAAGTATGACCCGGCTTCCGGCAAGAAAGCGGCGCATCCGAACTCGCGCTTTACCGTTTCCGTTTCACAGTGTCCCAATCTTTCAAAAGAGTTCGATAATCCCAGAGGAGTACCGATCTCAGCGATCCTCTTCGGAGGCAGGCGCGCGCATGTCGTGCCTCTGGTCACGGAGTCGAAGAGTTGGCAGCAGGGAGTCCTTTTAGGCGCGCTCATGGGCTCAGAGACGACAGCGGCAGCCAGCCATAAGGAGGGTGTTCTCAGGAGAGATCCGATGGCGATGCTCCCGTTCTGCGGCTATAATATGGGCGACTATTTCAGCCATTGGCTGGATATCGGCAGGAAGATGACCCGTCCTCCGAAGATATTCTCCATAAACTGGTTCAGGACCGATGACCAGGGCAAATTTATATGGCCCGGTTTCGGGGATAATATTCGCGTATTCAAATGGATCATAGACAGAGTTAATAAGAACGTCGATGCCAGAAATACACCGATCGGATATCTGCCGAACATAAGTGACCTGGATCTGAAAGGGCTTTCTATGTCGAAGGAAAACATAGAGCGTTTATTCATCGTTAAGTCCGACGAGTGGTTGAAGGAGGCTGAGGCTGCCGAAGTTTTCTTCGGTAAATTCGGCAGTCGTATACCGAAGGCATTGACAGAAGAGCTGCGAAGTTTGAAGGCGAAATTACAGGGCTGCTAGGCGTTTTTTGGCAAATAAATGCGGAGGAGCGATATGGACTGGGGAATGAAGAACAGGGTATCGAGGCTGATAAAGCCGAAGACCGGTAAAGCGGTTTGGCTCGCGATAGATCATGGATATTTTTTAGGGCCGGTATCGAAACTTGAAGATCCCGCGAAGACGATCAAACCGTTGATCCCTTATACGGATGCGTTGATGCTGACGCGGGGTATCTTAAGAAATTGCGTTGATGCCGGCCTGGAGATACCATTTTTACTGAGAGTATCCGGAGGTAACTCAATAGTCGGGCCCGCGCTATCCGACGAATCCATCCATACGTCTATGGAAGAAGCTCTCAGGCTGAATGCCTCCGCGGTGGCTTTTTCGGTCTACGTGGGAAGCCAGCATGAGAACCAGACGCTCACATGTCTCGGCCAGCTCGTTAACGAAGGCCAGAGGTTCGGCATGCCGGTCCTTGCGGTAACCGCTGTGGGCAAGGAACTCGAGAAGAGAGACGCCCGATATCTGAGCCTCTCGTGCCGTATAGCCGCCGAGCTCGGCGCGCAGATCGTGAAGACATATTATTGCGATGACTTTGAGAAGGTAGTTAAGTCATGCCCGGTGCCGGTGGTCGTAGCCGGAGGGCCGAAGCTTGACACCGAGATGGACGTGCTTGATCTCGCTCACGAAGCTGTGACGGCGGGCGCCAGGGGCGTAGATATGGGCCGCAACATATGGCAATCGAGTAACGCCGTCGGAATGATAAAGGCCATACGCTCGATCGTCCATGACGGTTCATCGGTAAAAGAAGCCGCTAAATTTCTCAATCAGAAGTAGATGGGCCGCGCGCGGCAGATTTCGTTTGCTATTTAGCCGGTCGTCCCGTATAATTAACAGCGATGGGTAAAAATTAAGGAGGTTAAGGAATGAGCAGGAATAACCTAATCGGTTTAAGCATTATAGTTTTAGCGGCATTTAGTATTTCCGGATGCGGGACATCCCAGAAGAAAGTCCAGTCGGAGGTTACCGGTATTAAGACCAGGGTCGAGACTCTCGAGTCGAGAGTGGAAGGTGTCGAATCAAAACAGGCGGATGTTGAGCGCATGACCGCCGAGCAGGCGCAGGCTCTTGATGATCTGAAATCCGTAAATATGCCCCAGCCCAATACAAATATAAGCATAAAACCCAGAGAGGGCGCGCGCGCCGGCAGGATGAAAGATATACAGCAGGCTCTTAAGAATGCGGGTTACTATGACGGTATGATCGACGGAGTAAAAGGTAAGGTCACGAAGAGGGCTATAAAAGATTTTCAGAAGTCCAATGGTCTCAAGGCTGATGGAGTGGTGGGCCGCAAGACATGGAACCTGCTCAGCGGTTATCTTTCAGCCGCGTCCGCAGTCCCGGCTTATCAGGGTGGGGACGAAGCCGTAAAATAACGGATCGCTCTGGCTTATAACCAAGGGACAGAAGAGTTAAGGTGAAATTTTCCGTACAAAGGGGCGCATCCTGGGCAATATAAGGGTTCGCCCCTTTCAAATTTTCAAGGAGGATGAGATGAACGAGATAATAGAGATATTGGAGCGTGACGCGCGCGCGACCCCGGAAGAGATAGCGAAGATGCTCGGAATGACGAGCAAGGCCGTGGCTTTGGCGATAAAGAAGATGGAAAAAGAGGGTATCATACTCAAGTATAAGGCGATAATAAATAGAGAGATGTCAAAAGAAGAGCGTAATGATGTCCGCGCCCTGATAGAGGTAAAGCTTACTCCGCAGAAGAACGTAGGTTTCGATCATCTGGCGGAACGCATATATCAGTTTCCGGAAGTAACGAGCTGCTATCTGATGTCCGGCACTTATGATCTTCTGGTAGTGGTCGAAGGCGGCAATATCCACACGGTCTCCAGCTTTGTCAGCGAAAAACTTTCCCCCATGGAAGGGGTGAGGGGGACGGTCACCCATTTTATATTGAAGAAATATAAGGAAGACGGAGATATATTGAAACAGCCGGAGCGCTCCAAGCGGCCGGCAATAAGCCTATAAAAATATGAAGACAGCGAAAATAGTAGGGCAGATACCGCCTTCGGGCATACGCGTATTCTTTGATCTCGTTCTCGGGATGAAGGATGTTATATCACTTGGCGTAGGAGAGCCGGATTTTGTCACTCCCTGGAATATAAGGGAGAGGGCTATCTACGCTGTCGAAGAGGGTTACACTTCCTACACATCCAATAAAGGCCTCGTGGAGCTCCGCCGTGAGATATCGAAATTTTTAAAGAACAAACACGGCCTCGATTACGATCCTGAAGAAGAGATACTCATAACAGTGGGTGTCAGTGAGGCTTTTGATCTCTCCCTGAGAGCTATTATCGACAGAGGCGACAGGATCCTTATACCCGAGCCGGCATATGTCTCTTATCGGCCGATAACGATGCTATGCGGCGGGACGCCAGTTTCGATAAATACAAGTCCCGGCAGTAATTTCAAGATCACGCCTAAGGATATATCGAGACTCTGCGATAAGAAGACGAAGGCGATGATATTGAACTATCCCAACAATCCCACGGGCGCTTCCTATTCCAAAAAAGAGCTCAAAGCCATATCCGAGGTGATATTGAAACGGGATCTCATAATGATATCGGACGAGATATATGGCGATCTCACCTATGATTTTGAGCATACGCCTTTCGCGACGCTCCCGAAGATGAAGGAGCGCACCATATACCTTAACGGATTTTCTAAATCATACGCTATGACGGGATGGAGAGTCGGGTACGCTTGCGGCCCCAAAAGCCTGATCGGGGCCATGACCAAGATACACCAGTATACGATGCTCTGCGCATCCATTATCTCTCAGATGGCAGCTGTGGAAGCTCTCAAGTCCGGGGAGAGATCCGTTCAGGAGATGAAGCGCGAATACAGGAGAAGGAGAGAATTCGTCATATCCCGCCTGAATGAGATAGGATTATCGTGCCATCGGCCAGAGGGCGCGTTTTACGCTTTCCCGTCAATAAAAGAGACAAGGTTATCGTCCCTGGAGTTTTCGAGGAGGCTTCTGGAAAAAGAGAAAGTGGCGGTAGTGCCGGGCACGGCATTCGGCTCGCTTGGAGAAGGATATCTCAGGCTGTCCTACGCTTCGAATATGGATAAGCTTAAAGAAGCTCTTCTCGGTATCGAGCGTTTCGTGAAGTCCCTTAGCCAGATATAGCTTGACAAAGAATTGAGTGGCGGTATAATCACATTTAAAGAAAGGAGCGAGGAATGAATAAGAGGTTTTTGACAGTTTTATTGATCGCAATAATAACATTAACAGTCGCTTTGCCGGGGTGTAAAGGTAAGATTGAGAAGCAGTTAGAAGAACCCGGATTAGAGGAGGCCGACACTATGACACCTCTGCCAATGGAAAGCATGATGAGCGCGCAGCAGGCGGCGCAGAACGTAATAGTGGAGCCGGCTCAAAGCCTTGCGTCCGAACCGATCCCTGCGACAGCAGCTCTTCCGGAAATTGCGGAGAGAGCGGCATCCTCTGTCACAAAGGCATCGCAGGACAGGAATAAAGATATTCAGAGAGCTCTTAAGTCAGCGGGATTCTATACCGGCGCGATAGACGGTAAGATCGGCCCGAGGTCCAAGAAGGCTGTAATAGATTTTCAGAAAGCCAACGGTCTTAAGGTGGATGGAAAAGTAGGCCCGAAGACATTGGCCGCGCTTGATAAGTACCTGTTGCGGGAGTAACTCCCGAAAAGTCCGTCATGGTGACAATTTTATGGAGGTATTAATTTGATGAAAGCTATTAAGGCGGCGGGTTTATGCGGCGCGGTTCTTGCTCTGGCGGTTTTACTGGCCGGTTGCGGAGTTTCAAAAAATAAGTACGAAGCTGTGCTGAACGAGAAGGTAGCCCTGGAAGAGAAAGTAGCTGTTATGACCGTGGCCAAAGACGCGCTGAAGAATGAGTATGACATACTGTTGAGCGAGAAGATGGATCAGGCGACCAAGCTTGAGATGGCTATCAATGAGAAAGCCGCGCTGAAATCCGAATACGATAAGCTGCTTGACGAAAAGATATCCCTGAGGGCGGCCTACGATAAGCTGTTAGCTGAGTCCGTGTCCTAATAACAGGACAGTTAACTAAAGAGTGAGGTAGCTGTAAGATCACCGGGAGGCACGTCTTCAGAAGATAGCGTGCCTCCTGTTTTTTCCCGTCTAAACCTAACAATAAGCAACACATGACGGGATCCCGCCGTAAGTCGGATAGCAAGTTACAGGCGGGATCTCTCATCCAGGGGATGATAGATGCTGAACGGTAAGAAGATAGTGGTCGTTATGCCCGCTTATAACGCCGAGAAGACGCTCAAGCGGACTTTCGATGAGATCCCGAAAGACATAGTAGACGATATACTTCTCGTGGACGATAAGTCTTGCGATGGCACCGTAGATCTTGCCCGTTCACTGGGGATAAAAGTCTTCGTGCACGATAAGAACCTCGGCTACGGAGGTAATCAGAAGACCTGTTATAGCCAGGCGCTTAAGACCGGGGCCGATGTGGTCGTTATGCTGCATCCGGATTATCAATACCCCCCTAAACTCATAACGGCTATGTCCGCGCTCATAACAAGCGGTATATTCGATGTTGTCCTCGGCTCAAGGATACTGGGCAATAAGGCTATAAAAGGCGGAATGCCGATATATAAATACATTGCCAACAGGGCCCTGACGCTGCTGGAAAATAATATGATCGGACAAAAACTCTCCGAGTACCATACAGGCTACAGGGCTTTCTCCCGCAAGGTGCTTCTCAGCCTGCCCTTACTCGAGAATTCGGACGATTTTGTCTTTGATAACCAGATGCTGCTGCAGGCGTTCTATTTCGGGTATCAGGTGGGAGAGATAACGTGTCCCGCGAGCTATACCAGGGAGTCCTCATCCATCAATTTTTCAAGAAGCGTGATTTACGGGTTCGGTGTGCTGGAAGCGGCGTGGAAATATATGCTGAAGAAGCGCGGATTTGGCAAGTCGCGTATATTCGACAGTCTTGGCGATAAACTCTCTTAAGAATATTCCTATCGCTTGACTTTTAGCCGTATATTTGATATAAGAACTAACAAAGGTCATTATAAACAAAAAAGGAGGTTAGCGCTATGAAGTTGTCATATTTAAAGGTTTTACTTGTATCCTGCATGCTCGTTTCGCTCATCGCAGTCCCTGCGATTTCCCAGGATACCGGAAATGCACCCACGGCGCCGCAGGAAGGGTCATCATCCATATTGACTCCCGTAATTATTCCTCAGGCTAAAGAGATAGCTATATACGGAGAAATCCAGACTGTTGATGTCCAGGCAAATGCTTTGGCCGTCCAGTATTACGATTACGACAGCGACAGTGAAAAGACCGCGGATATCGTGATTAACGCCGACACGAAGCTGGAGAACGCCATAGCTCTAAGTGACATTAAGAAGGGCGATTGGGTCGATGTAATTTATACTTCGACGGATGGGAAGAGTACCGCCAAGGTCGTTACGCTCGAGAAAGAAGAAGTACCTGCGCCCGATGAAGCATCGGCTCAAGGCGCTCGTCCCGTAAGCGTGCCCGCGGAACAGTAATGGCTAAAAGACGCGAGAAGAAGAGCAAGGTCTTAAAGACGAAAAAAGATCGGGCTGTCGTTGCGGTTAGATCAGAGCAGGAGGTTGCTCCTATGCCGAAGCAGGCTGAGGAAACGGTAAAGCCTTTTGATATCAAAGAGCAAAATGTCATGGATAAAAAAGAGTTTCGTTTCCCGCATGGCTATGGTGATAACAGGATAATTATCCTCATCAGGGATCCGTGGTGGATATTCTCTTATTGGGAGGTCCGCAGGGATAAAGAAGAAGAGATATTACGCAAGATTGAGTCTGCCGGTGATCAGAAACAAAAGTCGGTCCTTAGAGTTTACGACGTTACCGATGTTCACTTTAACGGCAGAAACGCCCACACATATTTTGATATCGACCTTGCCGGGTTGGCCAACAGCTGGTATATAAATGTGGGCAAGCCGGACCGGGCATGGATCGTAGATATAGGCATCGTTACGAAGAAAGGCGATTTTTATCTGCTCGCCCGCTCCAATGTCGTAAAGACGCCGAGATTCGGCATGTCGGACCAGCTGGACGCCGAATGGATGATGCCGGAAGAAGAATACTGGAAGATGTTCTCGCTCTCCGGAGGTTTTGGCCTGGGAAAAGGGTCGGTCGAAGTCAGGGAGATGGTGAAGAGGCAACTGGAAGAACAGATCTCCTCGGGAGCTCTCTCCAGCGGCGCTTCGGTATTCAAGGCCCGCGCCGAGCGAAAATTCTGGCTGGTAGTTAACTGCGAGCTTATTGTGTACGGGGCCACAGAACCCGACGCGAAGGTTTCGATGCAGGGAAAACCGATGCAGCTTCGTCCGGATGGCACATTCTCCATGAGATTTGCGCTTCCAGACGGCATGCAGGCCATCCCTGTAGAGGCGACCTCAAACGATGGGATCGATACCCGCCGCATAACCCCGATAGTTACACGAAAGACAGAATAACATCTTATGGCAAAAGGTTATCTCGCGATAGTACTGCATGCGCACCTTCCTTTCGTACGTCACCCCGAGTTTACTGATTTTCTGGAAGAGGACTGGCTATTTGAAGCCATCACCGAGACTTACATCCCTCTCATAAAGATGCTGCAGGGCCTCGAAAGAGACAAGATAGAATATAAGCTCACGATATCGCTATCCCCGACGCTAATGACCATGCTTATGGACGGCCATTTGCAGAGTAAATATATAAGACACCTGGAAAAATTGATCGAGCTTTCCGAAAAAGAGATAGACAGGACAAAATGGGAGCATCAGTTCAACGCCCTTGCTCACATGTATCACACGATGTTTGTTGACGCTCGCCGTATATTCGTGGAAGAGTACGGGCGTAACCTTGTAAATGCTTTCAAACATTTCCAGGAGACGGGTAATCTCGAAGTTATAACCTGCTGCGCTACACACGGTTACCTGCCGTTAATGGAGACGGAGAGGACTGCTTCGGTAAGAGGCCAGGTGAAGACGGCTACCGATATGTATCAGAAGGTATTCGGCAGGAAGACTCCGGGAATATGGCTTCCCGAATGCGGATATGTACCGGGCGATGAAGCGGCATTGAAGCGGGAAGGTGTGAAGTACTTCCTTGTCGACAGTCACGGCATATTATTCGGCACTCCCAGGCCGAGGTTTGGCGTCTTCAGCGGCTACCTTACAAAGAGCGGCGTCGCGGTATACGGTAGAGACATAGAGTCGTCGAAGTCTGTATGGAGCGCGGTGGAGGGTTATCCGGGCGATTATAATTACAGGGAATTCTACAGGGATATCGGTTTCGACCTCGATTACAATTACATAAGGCCGTACATAAACGCCGACGGAGTAAGGATAAATACCGGCGTTAAATATTACAAGATCACGGGAATTACAAATCATAAAGAGCCTTATAACCCCGATCAGGCGCGCGATACGGCCGCTTCACATGCCGCCAACTTCATGTTCAATCGCGAGAAGCAGGTTGAACACCTGATAGGATCGATGGGTGGTAGAAAGCCGATAATCATCGCGCCCTACGACGCGGAGTTATATGGCCACTGGTGGTATGAAGGCCCGATGTGGCTTGATTTTCTGATCAGGAAGATACGGTATGACCAGGATACGATAGCGCTTACTACCCCCGGGGAATATATGAAGATGTATAAGAGCTATCAGGTACTGCAGCCGGCTTTCTCCAGTTGGGGGTATAAGGGTTACAGTGAATTCTGGCTCGAAGGTTCCAACGACTGGATATACAGGCATCTTCACAAGATGGTAGAACGCATGGTAGAAGCGGCCAATACCAATAGACACGCCAAAGGCCTGGTATTAAGAGCGCTGAATCAGATGGCCAGGGAACTGCTCTTGGCCCAATCCAGCGATTGGGCATTCATCATAAAGACGGGTTCGCACTCTTCGTATGCGATCAAGCGCTTCAGGGGCCATGCTGAGAACTTTACCAGCCTCTATGACGATATCAAATCGGGCTCACCGGATGAGGAATATTTAAAACGCCTCGAAGGTAAGAATAATATATTCCCGGACGTGGACTACACTGTCTATTGTACTTAAACATATCAAGGCCATAAGATGAATGTAAACAAGAGGCTGGGTGTCGCGTTCTTGTGGCACATGCATCAACCGTTTTACAAAGATCCGCTATCCGATAAATACCTCATGCCCTGGGTAAGGCTCCACGGGATCAAAGATTATTTTCCGATGGCCCGCCTTGTAGAAAATTTCGACAATATCAGGGTTACTTTCAATCTGGTTCCATCGCTCGTGGAGCAGATCAACGACTATGTTCAAAATGACGTCTCAGACGCATATCTTGATCTCACCGTAAAGAAAGCCAGTCTCCTTACGCTCGAGGATAAGGTGGAAATCCTGAACCATTTCTTCAAGGTAAATTTCAAACAGTTCATCGAGCCTAACCCCAGATTTTCCGAACTCCTGATCAAAAAAGGGGTCAAACCCCTTACGGGGACTGCCCTCAAAAGAATGGTCAAGACATTCTCGAAGCGGGACTTCCTGGATCTGCAGGTGCTATTCAACCTCGCGTGGTTCCATTCCATATCTATCGATGATGATACGCAGCTCAATGACCTGATAAGGAAGGGCAAGAATTACAACGAAGGCGATAAAGAGTATGTGGTCATTAAGCAGAAAGAGATAATGAGCCAGATCCTGCCGCTCTACAGGAGATTGCAGGACGAGGGGCGCATAGAGATCACGACTACGCCTTTTTACCATCCGATTTTACCGCTTATATGCGACACTTCAGTAGCGAAGATTTCGCTCCCTCACTCACCGCTGCCGAAAAAATATTCGCATCCGGAAGATGCCGAATGGCAGGTGGAGGCAGCGATAAAATACCATACTGAGCAGTTCGGCGCGCCTCCGCGGGGCATGTGGCCGTCCGAAGGCAGTGTATCGGATCAGATGCTCGATATATTGACAAAGAAAGGCATAGACTGGGTAGCGACTGACGAGGACATACTCTTTAACAGCCTGTCATTATATGATAAGAACTATAAGGGCCAGACAGAATTCGACCGTCGTATAATATACCGTCCTTATACTTATAAGGTCGATTCGCGCCGTATCACGATGATCTTCAGGGACAAGAACCTTTCCGATATTATCAGCTTCAACTATCACTCCTGGGACCAGGACGAAGCGGCCCGGGACCTGATAAATCACTGCAATAACGTGGGCGAGCGTATGCGCCGCGATAACGACAGGGGCCTATTGACGATAGTCATGGACGGTGAAAATGCGTGGGAATACTTTGACGATAACGGCAGATTATTTTTCGATACGCTCTATGCCGGCCTCGATAAACAGGAACTTATAGGATCCACTACGGTGAGCGATTTTCTGGAGCTCGAAAGCTCCAAGAGATCGATAACTAAGGTATTCCCGGGATCGTGGATAAACCATAATTTCGATATTTGGATAGGCCAGGAACAGGATAATATGTCGTGGGACTATCTTAACAGAGTCAGGAAAGACCTCGTAAAATTCACAAAAGAGGCTGAAGATGACCCCGGTGTGGACGGAGTCAGTATAGCGAGTGCCTGGCGGGAGTTGTATATAGCGGAAGGGAGCGACTGGAACTGGTGGTATACCGGCAAGGCTCATGCCGGCAAAGAAAACCCGTTCGACAAGCTGTACAGGACCCATTTAAAGAATATATACAGGCTTCTGAAGAAGCCGATTCCGGACTTTTTGAAGATTTCTATTGCATAAGAAGCCCCGGATATGTATAATTAGGGCAAATTCTATGAAAGGAGGTAGTTAGTCATGGCAAAAACGACTTTTAAAATAGGGAAGTCTTCCAATCCGCCGATGTCTAAGGAAGATATAAATTCGTTAATAGCGAAGAAATCCTATGAGCTTTACGAAAAGAGAGGCCGCAAGAGCGGTTATGCGCTGCAGGACTGGATTGAAGCTGAGAAGATCGTAAAGGGTAAGATCTCCAGATAATCTGACTTTTCCCGTAACAGTTTATAAAATTTAGTAAGGCCGGACTTTAAATGCCCGGCCTTATTGTTTTATCCTTCGGCTCCACTGCTGGCAAATCTCTTGTTTTTGGCGGTGTATATGATATAATTTGATATAATTATAGTAAAAGGGGGGCGCTATTACGCAGTTATTTCTCTTGTCGTTTATACCTATATTTGTTGCGATGGATGTCCTTGGCATACTTCCGCTATATATCGGATTTACCGAGCATCTCAAGAAGAGAAATAAGCGGGATATCATCAGTCAATCGATCATAACGGCTTTCGTGATAGGCATAACATTCCTTTTTTTGGGCAAGTGGATATTCGAGCTACTCGGTGTCATGGTATTTGATTTTAAGATAGCCGGAGGGCTTGTCCTTTTAACCATAGCTCTCCGCGATCTTCTTCAGCACAGAAAGCCTCACAGATTATCGACAGATACTATGGGAGCCGTACCTATAGGCACGCCGCTTGTAACAGGCCCTGCGGTGCTGACTACGATGGTGATCCTCCTGGATTCATACGGCATGTTCTTTACGGTCTTATCTTTTATCGTCAACCTGATGATAGTATGGGTCGTGTTTACCTTCGCGGATTCGATATTGAAGGTCCTGGGTAAGGCGGGCTCTAAAGCGCTGTCAAAGATAGCGCATCTTTTACTTGCCGCGATCGCGGTTATGATGATGCGCAAAGGGCTGTTTGACGCAATAACGTACTTTACTTCTAAAGGTTTCTGACGGGCCATAGAAGGGCTGTGAAAAGGATTATATGATCTGGATGATAAAAGGCGGGCCGGTTATGATACCGATAATATTCGGTTCCATACTCGGCCTGGCGATAATAATCTGTAAACTTTGGCAGCTGTACGGGATCAGGATGGATGCCGAAAAGTTTACGGAGGGCGTCATATCCAGAGTTCGTCTTAAACGTTTTGACGAGGCTATCGAATACTGTTCCCGTAACACACGATATCCGCTCGCCATAACTTTGAAAGCCGGTCTTGAGAAGAGAACCCTGGCCGTTCATGAGATAGAGAAGGTCCTGGAGCGGGTCGGAAATACCCAGGTAAAGCGGCTCGAAAAATATATAGGCGGCCTGATATCGATAATCGGCATAGAACCGCTACTGGGATTTTTGGGAACGATCACAGGGTTAATAAAAGCCTTCATGGCGTGGGAGAGGGCAGGGTCGAATGTAACCGTATCCCAGCTGGCCGCCGGGATATATGGGGCGATGGTAACGACCGCGGCCGGCCTTATCGTAGCCGTGCCTTTCTACCTGATATGCAATTTCATTATCTCAAGAATAAAATATGTCTCCTACGAATTGAGTGATTCTTCGATGCAGCTTGTCGAGGCGATAGTCGAAGCGAAACACGGCGCATGATTACCATAAGAGGCAAGAAAGATTATCTGGTGGCGCTCGAGTCCGTCGCGATGACGGACATAGTCATGAACATGTTTATATTCTTCTTCATCTCGTTCAGCCTGATATACACGTTCAATCCTGTAAAGATGTCGAAGATTGAAGTGAGGCTTCCGAAAGCTTCCTCCGCCATAGCGCTGGAAGGTTCCGAGAGGTTGACCTTTGTAATCAATAAAGAAGGAAGTTATTTTATAAACGAGGAAGAGGTCAGGCCTTCCGGCATAAAGGCAGCCCTTGAGGCGAAATTGAAAGAAAACGCGGCCTTGAGTGTTATCCTGAAGGTCGATGGTTCCGCTAAGTTCGATAATGTCGTAAAGGCGCTCGATATCATAAACGAACTGAACATACAGAAGATCAGTATAGCGTCTGTCAAGAATGACGAGGGGGCAATCCAATGAATGTGATGATAATAGGATGCGGCAGGGTCGGTTCGCAGCTTGCTTTATTGCTGGCTCAGGAAGGCCATAACGTTACGATAATAGATAAAAATCCGGAAGCTTTTAAGAATCTGGGCGGGACATTTAACGGTATAGCGGCTACCGGCACCGGGTTCGATGAGAAACTTCTCGATGAGCTGAAGATAAACAAGCAGGACGCTTTCATATCGGTCACCAGCGGTGACAATACCAACCTGATGGCAAGCCAGATAGCCAAGAAGATGTTTAAGGTCCCCAGGGTGATAGCCCGCGTGTACGATCCGAAGAGAGCGGATATCTACAGAAAACTCGGGCTCGACGTTATAAGCGGGACAACGCTTGTGGCGGCCATGATAAGAGACAAGATAATAGAGAACCGTTTTACGAGTTATCTTGTTGAAACTGGCGAGCTTGGCGTTATCGAGATTGTGGTAAACGGAGCTCTTAAAGATAAGAGAGTCAGCGAAATAAATATCCCCGATGAATTTCTCGTTACCGTAATAGAGAGAAAGAAGAGGGTTATCATACCGCAGCCGGATGCCAGGCTCGAGATCGACGATAAGGTGATGGGTGTCGTCAGGACTTCCAGTTTAAAGAAAGTCAAAGAGAAATTTAAGCTATAGAAGTTCTTTGGATTAATCTTTAGGAGAAGCCATATGAATATAGTCATAGTAGGCGCAGGCAGGATAGGATTTAATCTGGCCCAGAAGCTTATTCAGGATAAGCACACCGTTACCATGATAGAAAAAGACAAGGTGAAGTGCGAAGGCATATCCATGTCACTGAATGCGTTTGTGATTAACGGTGACGGGTGTGAGGCAAGGTTCCTGGAAGATGCCGAGGTCGGCCGCGCGGATGTTGTGGCAGCCGTTACGGCGGATGATGAGGATAATCTTGTCATATGCCAGCTCGCTAAAGAAGTCTTCGGCGTCAGACGTACCGTGGCCAGAGTCAACAATCCGAAAAACGAACATATATTTACTGAGCTCGGAGTCGATGTTCCGGTCAATGCTACAAAGATAATAGCCAAGATCATTGAGGAAGAGGTCTCTTTTGAGGATTTTATAAATCTGATGACTTTCAAGCGCGGCAAACTGGCCCTGGTAAGGGTGGACCTCTCATCAGACTCGCCGATAATAAATAAGTACGTAAAAGATATAATATTGCCCGAGAATTCGGTCTTCGTTACGATAGTAAGGGGAGCGCAGATAATCGTTCCAAAGGGTGATACGGTGCTTCAGAAAGGCGACGATGTAGTAGCTCTTACAGCCATAGAGAACGAACAGGCCCTGTTGGACCTGATGATAGGCAAAGTAGAATGATAACCTTGATCAAGGCAAGATTAGTCATTAAGAACATCTGGAACGGTATCTTCGGCATAGCCTCCGAGATATCCCTGGCATTCCTTTTTATCGCCGCGGGATTTGTGGTCTGTTTTTTCTGGTGGAGTTTTTTTAAATGATCCTGAAGCCGACATCTGAAGATTACAAGGTCATAGGCTATTATCTGGGAAAGATAATCATAGGCCTGGGATTATTGATGATGATCCCCCTCGTCATAGCCGCAGCTTATTCGGAGCTCGAACCCGTCGTAGACTATCTTTTGAGCATATCGGTTGCGCTATTTTTGGGAGTATTGCTTACCGGAGCTTGCCATACGAATAAGGATATCGCCGCAGGAAATGCCATGTGTATTGCAGCTCTCTCGTGGCTCGTCGCGATGGTCATATCCGCGATCCCTCTTTACCTTAGCGGCCATTACGCCTCGTATCTTGACGCATGTTTTGAGACGATGAGCGGTTTCGCCACGACGGGGCTCTCTTTGACCAACGATATGGACAGTATGGCCCATGCTCACATTTTTTGGCGCCATTTTACAATGTTCATCGGAGGACAGGGTATAGTGGTGATAGCCCTTACCTTCCTCTTTAGGGGCACTGCCGGAGCATTCAGGATATATATCGGCGAAGCGCGCGACGAGAAGATATTACCGAACGTCATACACACGGCGCGTTTTATATGGCTCGTTAGCATCGTATATATGGTGCTTGGCACAATAGCTCTTTCGGCCTCCGCCATTATTGGAGGGCTATCTCCCGGCAAAGCCATATTCGATTCAGTCTGTATATTCATGGCGGCCTGGGATACCGGGGGTTTCACTCCACAGTCGCAAAGTATACTTTTTTACCATAATCTTTCCTTTGAAATTATAACGGTAGTCATAATGCTGCTCGGTTCAATGAACTTTGCGCTTCATTACGTCGTATGGACGGGCAATAGGAGAGAGTTGTATAAAAATATAGAGGTAATCACGCTCTTTATAAGCGTCGTTGTGACACTGTCCATAACCGCAGTGGGATTTTTCGGCCACGATATTTACGGCGGTGCGGCGGCGTTCTTCAGGAAGGTCTTTTATCAGCTCATATCAGGCCATACAGGGACGGGCTATTCTACGATATACCCCGGGCAATTCGTAAATGAATGGGGGCCTCTGGCTATGCTGGGAGTGACTATAGCGATGGCGATAGGCGGATGCATGTGTTCGACCACAGGCGCCATTAAAGTCCTGCGGCTCGGGATACTATACAAAGCTTTACGGCAGGATATAAAGAAGGTACTGCTCCCCGAAAGCGCCGTAGTCGTGCAGAAATTTCATCACATAAAAGACGTTATTCTCGAGAATAAGCATGTCAGGATGTCGGCTATCATTCTGCTCTCTTACCTGGGGCTTTATATGCTGGGTACCGTGGTAGCGATGTTATGCGGTTATTCCTTAAGCGAAGCCGCGTTCGAATCAGTATCGGCTGCCGCCAACGTCGGATTATCCTGTGGTATAACCAAGCCGTCAATGCCGTTGGTTCTCAAGATTACGTATATGTTCCAGATGTGGGCGGGAAGACTCGAATTCATCGCGATATTTGCCCTTGGCGGCATGATCGTCGCGGCGTTGAAAGGCAAGAGATGAAGAATCTGTATGTCCTGATCATCGCGCTCGTTATGATAGCGTTGCCGCGCCCGGATGTCTACGCGGAAGTGAAGCCTATTACCAGTATAGAGCTTATAAGAGACGCCAATAGTCTCGATGGTAGCGTTATTACGTATAAAGGAGAGATAGTAGCGGCCATTATGAAGCGGGGAGACCATTCCTGGGTGAATCTGAACGACGGTTATAAGGCCATCGGGGTATGGTGCAAAACAAGCTCTCTCAGCGACGTAAAGACGCTGGGTGATTATAAGAACGAAGGCGATATACTGGAAGTAACGGGCGTATTTCACAGGGCCTGTCCGGAGCATGGCGGTGAATTGGATATACACGCCGAAGCCCTGAGAATAGAGGCCCTGGGGTTTCCTGTGGAAGAACGCGTCTCCATGCGGAGAGTCAATATCTCCATAGCGTTCTTTATAATGGCTCTCTTAGCCATATTCATGCTTAGAAAAAGGTTATAAAACAGCATATGATAACTAATCTGAACGAGGCGAGAGCGATTGCCGCGGAGATGTTCATAAATTTCTCCGATCTTTTGAAGAAGGACGTCATTGCTTTTGACGGAGCATACATAGGAAAGGTTTGGGACGTATCTTCCAAGCTGGGCGAGATCTATCCTAAAGCCGAGGAGCTCATAATATATAAGGGAACAGTCAACCGTCTTTATGCGAGCGTTCCCTGGCCTGAGGTAGGGCAGGTGGCGGATGAAATAGTGCTGAATATCAAAAAAGACGATCTGAAGTTTTCATCCGAAATAAAAGATAGCGAGCTCATGCTCAGACGCGATGTCCTGGATCAGCAGGTAGTGGATACATTTAACCACAACGTGCGCCGTGTCAATGACGTACAGCTGCTGAAGGTCGATCATGATCTCGTTATTGCGCATGTCGATATAGGTTTAAGCGGATTATTCAGAAGGCTTGGCTGGGACAAGTTCATAGGCCTTCTTATGAAGCTGGTATCTAAAGATTCATGGCGTTCTAAATCCAAGGATCTCATTTCCTGGAAATATGTGCAGCCCGTCACTATAAATCCCGCCAGCATGAAAATGAAGTTATCTGTGTCGGAAAAACAGCTCCTCTCCATCCCTCCGGCAGATCTCGGCGATATCATATTTGACCT
This sequence comes from Candidatus Omnitrophota bacterium, assembly GCA_018823705.1. Taxonomy (GTDB): domain Bacteria; phylum Omnitrophota; class Gorgyraeia; order 2-01-FULL-45-10; family 2-01-FULL-45-10; genus CAIMPC01. Next base: position 26,214 of record JAHJHP010000031.1, read on the forward strand.
TAACCCAAACCAGAGGATGGCGCTATTCAGGGTCCTCGATATAATGACCAAGGCAAAGATATTTGAGAACCTGGAATTTGACGAACAGAATTTAATACTTAAGGAGCTCGACAAGAAAGAGGCGGCCCAGATAGTGGGCACTATGTCGACAGACGAAGCTACAGACCTGCTCGAGAGGCTCTCTCCCAGGACCGTAAATAACCTGCTGCCGCTCATCGAATCGTCGCGGGCGAAGAAGTTATCGACGCTCCTGGGATATTCAGGCGATTCGGCAGGCGGCCTGATGACGACAGAATTTGTATCTCTTCCTGAAATGACCCTGGTCGAGGGAGCCATTATGTACATAAAGACCAATACAAAAAATTATGACACGGTGCCGTACATATACATCGTAGACGACAAAAACCACCTGAAAGGCGTCACTACTATCAGGAGGCTCTTATTCGCGGATCCTAAAGACCCAATTTCTAAAACGGCTTTTCAGCAGACCCTTCACGTTTACCTGAATAACAGCGCTAAAGAGATAGCGTACTTCATGGATAAGTACAAAGTATCGGCCATACCGGTCATAGACGAGAATAAAGTGATGCAAGGCATCATCACGATCGATGATATATTGAGTCAGGTCATAGCTATTGCGTGGAGAAAGAGACCGCGGACGCCTAAGGGATTGTAAGGGAAACGTATGAATAGCAGCGATGCGGTAAAAAAACCTTCTTCATGGAAGAGCCTTCTCATATTCCTGAGCGTGATGGGCCCCGGTATAATTACCGCGAACGTTGATAATGACGCCGGAGGTATAGCGACATATTCCGTAGCCGGCGCGCATTTCGGATATTCGCTGCTGTGGATATTCATTCCGATGACGGTTGCCCTTATAGTCATTCAGGAGATGTGCTCCAGGATGGGCGTAGTAACGGGCAAGGGCCTGGCGGACCTGATCAGGGAAAAGTTCGGAGTGAAGGTGACGTTCTACGCCATGCTTGTATTGATATTTTCCAACCTGACCAATACGATAAGCGAATTCTCCGGCATCGCTGCAAGCTGTGAAATATTCGGTATATCCAAATATGTATCGGTCCCGATGGCGGCCATATTTGTCTGGTGGGTAGTCGTGAAGGGGACATACAAATCGGTCGAGAAGGTATTTCTCGGAGCCTGCCTGTTTTATCTCGCGTATGTTATTACCGGATTCCGGGTTGAGCCTTCATGGGGTGAGGTTTTGAAAGAGACGATAACGCCTTCATTTCATTTTAATAAAGCCTTTATCCTCATGGTGATGGGTGTCGTAGGTACGACTATAGCCCCTTGGATGCAGTTCTATCAGCAGTCTTCGGTAGTGGAAAAAGGTATAAGCGTAAAAGACTACAAATATGCCAGGCTGGACGTGATCATCGGAGGCGTACTTGTAAGCATCATAGCGATGTTCATCATGATATCGTGCGCCGCTACGCTCTTTAAGAGCGGTATCAGGATAGAGTCCGCCAAGGACGCCGCGCTTGCGCTGGAGCCCCTCGCCGGCCGTTACTGCTCAAAACTATTTGCGTTCGGGCTCCTGAACGCCTCGGTATTTGCCGCGATGATACTGCCGCTCGCGACCGCGTACTCCGTATGCGAGGGGCTCGGCTGGGAGAACGGAGTCGATAAACGTTTTAAGGACGCGCCCCAGTTTTACTTCCTCTTTACCGCGCTGATTATAATAGGCGCAGGTTTCATAATGTTCCCGAATATAAATCTTATAATGGTCATGCTCTTATCTCAGGCGGCAAATTCCGTGTTTCTGCCGTTCGTCCTTGTATTCATGCTGCTTCTCATAAATGATAAGCGGCTGATGGGCGAGCACAGGAACTCCAGATTTTTTAATATAGTATCGTGGGCGACGGTTGTCGTAACGGTCTCCCTGACATTAGGTCTTACGATCACCATGTTTCTGGGGTAATAATAAAGAAAGGACATATGAAGATAAGGCATTATTTCGCGACAGGGTTCCTGATATCATTACCGGTATTCATAACGCTCTATTTAATTTTTATAATATTCCGTTTCATCGACGGGATATTCGGCAAGGTGATCAATTTTTATATAATGCGGTATCTGGGTTTCACGATACCCGGCGTCGGTATTATAATAAGCCTCATCATAGTATTCGCGGTAGGATTTACCGCCGCCAACTTCTTTGGCAAGAGGATAATGCACGCTCTCGAAGGCTGGTTTTTAAAGTTTCCGTTCATCCGCCAGATATATCCGGCCGCAAAACAGATAGTCGACTCTTTCATCTCCAAAGATAGTCCGGCTTTTAAGAAAGTGGTATTGGTGCAGTATCCGTCAAAAGGGGTCTGGGCGGTAGGATTTCTTACGAATGAGAGTTTTAAAGAAGCAAATGAGAAGGCGGGCCGGGAACTTCTACACGTATTTATAGCCACAACGCCGAGCCCGTTTACAGGTTATCTTGCGCTCATTCCGAAAGAGGATGTCCGGTATCTTGACATGTCGATAGAGGAAGGGATAAAGCTTATCGTCTCGGGAGGCATCGTAAAGCCCGCCATGTAGGCGCGTTAGAAGCTATAATCATGAAAGAATTAATACAGACTATATTGATATTCTTCCTGCTGATGCTGTCCGCCATAACGGCCGCGGCGGAAATCTCCATAATATCCGCGGGCCGGCTCAGACTCAGGCGTCTGGCATCCGAAGGCTCCAGGCGCGCCGCGATCATCCTGAAGATACTTGAGACGCCGGAACGCTTCTTCAGCACTATCCTGGTATCGAACAACGTTGTCGATACATTGATAGCGGTCCTTATCACCGCTATCGTTATACGGTTTATGGGACAGGGCGGGTGGGAAGTCGTAACCTCCACAATCGTCGCGGCCTTACTCATAATAGTATTCGAAGTCACCGCCAAGACTATAGCGGCAAATTATTCCGAGCGGATGTCGTTATATCTCGCCCGGCCTATGAGATTATTGATAAAATTATTTTCTCCCCTTGTCATCGGTTTCGAAGTGATAATAAACGCGATCTTAAGGGTGATCAGGGCCAAGACGCTCGCAAAGGCGTCTCTGGTGACTGACGAAGAGATAAGGGCTATGATCAAGATAGGCCAGGAAGAAGGGAGCCTGCAAAAAGAGAAGTACAGCATGATAACCAAGGTATACGCCCTTCATGACGCTGTGGTCAAGACTGTGATGACACCCAGGAAAGATATATTTTCGATCAACGCGCTCGCCGGTATGGACGATATATTGGCGAGGGTGCTGGAATCCGGATATTCCAGGATACCCGTGTATACGGATAGCCCCGATAATATATCCGGTATAATAAATATGAAGGATCTTCTGATGCTCTCATCGAATAGAGATCTCGTAGTCCTGCAGGATATTATCTACCCTCCCACGGTTGTAAACGAATCGAAGAAAGTCACCGAGCTTCTTAAGGAGTTCCAGAAGGGGCATACGCATATAGCGATCGTAGTCGATAACCAGAACAAGGTTCAGGGTATCATCACCCTTGAAGACCTTGTCGAAGAGATCGTGGGTGAAATAGAGGACGAGTACGACGTGAGGGTCAATAATTACAAGGCCAGGCATATCGAATGAAGCGGTACAGGATAGTATATGAAGACGGCCGGCTGATCGTTATCGATAAACCCTCGGGAATGCTTGTAATCCCCACCCCGAAGAGAGAGACAAACACTCTTACGGATCTGGTCAATAAAGAGCTGGATGCGCGCGGCGTCGAGGTGAATGCTTACCCCTGTCACAGGCTGGACAGAGAGACTTCAGGGCTCGTCATATACGCGAAAGGTAAGTCTGCCCAGCATGCCATGATGGAAGAATTCCGCAAAAGGTCGGTTAAAAAGGTGTATGTGGCGTTCGTAAACGGCATAGTGAAGAAAAGATTTGATACTATAAAGGATCCTATCTATAATAGGAATAAGCGGAAAACTGATGATGCGGTAACGAAATATACTGTACTGGAGAAGCATGCCGCGTTTACGGTAATAGAAGCCGAGCCGGTCACGGGCAGAACTAACCAGATACGTATACATATGAAGTCGATAGGCCATCCGCTTGTGGGCGAGACGGTGTATGCTTTCAGGAAAGATTTTAAGCTGCGCTTTAAAAGAGCCGCGCTTCACGCGAAGCGCATAGAATTTAATCATCCGGTCACCGGCGAGAAGATGAGCTTCGAATCACCGCTTGCTGCCGATATGGTAAATTTTTTAAAAGGCACGGACTAACCGGAGGATTTATGAGCGGTATATTCGGAGTGGCATCGAAGCACGATTGCGTGAGGGACCTTTTTTACGGGACGGACTATCATTCCCATCTGGGCACCGAATTCGGGGGGATGGCGGTCCTGGGTAAGAAGTTCACCAGGCAGATACATAATATAAGCCAGACGCAGTTCAAATCGAAGTTTTACGAGGATTCCAGGCTGATGTCCGGCACCAAGGGCATCGGAGTGATAAGCGCGCATGACGAACAACCTATCTACATAAATTCCAGGTTCGGGCCCTTCTGTATAGTGACCAACGGATTTATAGAGAATGCCGAAAAATTGGCCGCCGGGCTTATGGATAGAGGGGTGTCTTTCAGCGAGGTCACAAAAGGTTCCGTGAATATCACGGAGCTTATAGCCAAACTCATTGTGGAAGGAAGCTCTATAGTAAGCGGGATAGAAAAGATGTTCGAGATGATAGAGGGATCTTGCTCGCTGCTGTTGCTGAATAAGGACGGTATATATGCCGCGCGCGACAGGTACGGGTATACTTCGATGGTGCTCGGTAAGCGCAAAGACGCCTGGGCTGTCACCTCGGAGACATCGGCATTTCCCAATAACGGTTTTGAGATCGCAAGTGACCTGGGCCCCGGCGAGATAGTCCTTATAAATGAGGACGGCCCCCAGGTAAAGAAGGTTCAGGGCGTCAGATCCCAAATCTGCACTTTCTTTTGGATATATACGGGATTTCCGGCGTCCACCTACGAAGGCGTAAATACCGAGATCGTCAGGGAGAGATCCGGCCGTTTTCTGGCAAAGCGCGACAAGGATATAGGCGTGGATCTTGTGGCAGGCGTTCCGGACTCGGGTGTGGGGCATGCTATAGGATACGCGATGGAATCCGGCAAACCCTACAGGCGTCCGCTGGTAAAGTATACGCCCGGTTACGGCAGAAGCTATACTCCACCGTCTCAGGAGACCAGGGACCTTATAGCAACGATGAAGCTGATACCCGTGAAAGAGATAATTGATTCACAGCGCATCGTGCTATGCGAAGATTCAATAGTGCGCGGCACACAGCTCAAGAACTTCGCGATCAAAAAACTATGGAGCGCGGGAGCCAAAGAGATACATGTGAGGCCTGCCTGTCCGCCGCTTATGTTCCCCTGCCGCTTCAATCTTTCGACGCGCACTATAAATGAACTTGTTGCGCGCAGGGCGATACGCAGCATCGAAGGGCGTGATGTCGCGGATGTAGCAGCCTATATTGATCATAAATCTCCGAAATACAGAAAGATGGTGGATTGGATCGCGAAATATATCGGAGTCACAACCCTCAGATACCAGACTGTGGATGACATGGTAAAGGCGATAGGCCTCCCCAGGGAGAAGCTTTGTCTATATTGCTGGACAGGTGAATGTTGCGGCAAGTCCTCCTGCCGGAAGAAGAGCAAAGAGAGCGAAACGGTTTTAAAATCATAATCAAAGGAAGATAATATGCAAGAAGGTTCCTACCTTTCAAGCGCAGGGCATGAAAAGCTGAGTAAAGAACTGGAGCAATTAAAGACGGTAAAACGCAGGGCGCTGTCAAAGGCGATCGGCGAAGCGAGAGCCCATGGAGACATCAGCGAGAACGCCGAATATGACGCCGCGAAAGAGGCTCAGGGGCTGAATGAGAAAAGGATCTCGGAGCTTGAGAATAAACTCGCGGCCTCTCAGATAATAGATGAAGAGCAGATGTCATCCGATGAAGTGTTGGTCGGGGCAACCGTTCAGCTGGCCGATATCAAATCGGGCCGTGAGATCACTTATACCCTGGTGGCGGAGGAAGAGGCCGACTATTCAAAGGGTATGATATCAGTATCTTCTCCGGTCGGCAGCGGGCTTCTGAATCACAAAGAAGGCGATACGGTCGAGATTAAGGTGCCGGCAGGAGTCCTAAAATATAAGGTACTTAAGATATCGAGATGACACTAAACGCGATGAAGACCCTCGAAAGAGACCTTCGTTTATCCAGGAGAGAGCTTGAAAGCATAGTCAAAAGCTTTCACCAAGAGATGAAAAAGGGCCTCACGGGGTCATCGGGTTCCCTGAAGATGATCCCCACCTATGTCGACAGACCCACCGGAAGCGAAAAAGGGAGATACCTCGCCCTGGACCTGGGAGGTACGAACTTCAGGATACTGAGCCTGACGCTAAAGGGGCGCGGCATTCCCTCTGATAAACGGGTCATGAAGTTCGCGCTGAGGAAAAGGGATATCTCCACTACAGGCAAGAGGCTCTTTAAGTTCCTGGCCGGATCGATCAAAAAATTCATCAAAGAAAAGAAGATAGACCTCTCCGGAAGTATAGATCTCGGCTTCACATTCTCTTTTCCGGTCAAGACTACCGGCCCGGCCAGCGGGACGCTCATCGTCTGGACTAAGGGTTTCAGCGCAAGCGGCGTAGAAGGGCGCGATGTCGTGGCCCTATTGGAAAGGGCTATCGCGGACGAGAAGATCGACAACATATCTGTGGTAGCGCTTGCCAACGATACCGTAGGCACGCTGGTGGCCAGGAGTTACGATGATAAAGATTGCGATGTCGGAGTCATAATAGGAACCGGCACCAATGCCTGTTACGTGGAAGATCTCCGTAATATCAGGAAGATGAAGAACCTGCGCCGGCAGCCTGGCACGATGATAATCAATATAGAGTGGGGTAATTTCAACAGGCTTAAAGCAACGCGATATGACAGGCAGCTTGACGGAGAGTCTATCAATCCCGGCGCCCAGATACTGGAGAAGATGGTCTCCGGAATGTATCTTGGCGAACTTTGCAGGCTCATAGCCGTCGACCTCATATCCGAAAAGATATTATTCGGCGGCAGGGCCTGCGGAAACTTTAATAAAAATATGGCTTTTAGCGGCGAATTTGTGTCACAGGTATTGGCGGACAGGTCCCGGGGCTTGAGCGGGATCATATCTTTGTTACGGCGCCTGGGCGTGAAAGATCCGGGAACTGAAGACGGAAAAACGATAAGAAAGATCTGTAGCCTGCTGGCGGTAAGGGCCGCGCGCATAAGCGCCGCCGCGATATTCGCGGTCATCACCAGGATAGATCCGGATATAAAGAAGAGGCATATCGTTGCCATAGACGGCAGCGTTTATGAAAAACTTCCCGGATTTGCTGAAAATATTAAAAGTGCCGTTAGTGAATTATCGGGCGTTCGGACGGGGAAGATAAGGATATCGCTGACTAAAGACGGTTCAGGCTATGGCGCGGCTATTATCGCGGCGGTGTCATCGGCGGAGGGGGACACTAAGTGAGGAATAAAAATAAAGTCCTTGATACTGACAAAGTAAGCAATCTGGAGCGTAAACGTATCGACGCGCAACTGCGCAAGAGCGATGAGCGCTATCGGGCACTTACTGAAATGGCCGAGGACCTTATATATATGGTAGACAAGTCCGGGCACATAGTATATATAAATACCTTTGGCGCGGCGTACTTTGGTAAGAAACCCAAGGATATGATAGGTAAGTACCTTCCTGATATGTTCTTACATGAAGAAGCAGCGCATTTTATGAGAAGCTTCAGAAAAGTCCTGAAGACCGGTAAGTCTGTCTTCATTTATGGTGAATTTGGATTTCATGGCAGTAGATTCTGGCTGGATACGCGCCTGAGCCCTATAACCGACGATAACGGTAAGATAACGCATATAATGGGTATATCCCGGGACGTGACAAGCTATAGGCGGGCGGAGGAAGTGCTTGAGAGAGATAAGGTAGAGCTTGAGAGGCTGGTAAGAGAGAACAGTAAAAAACTTTTGGCAACTCAGAAAAAACTCGACAGGGCCGGCAGGTTAGCCGATATAGGGACGATCTCCGCAACGATTGCCCATGAATTGCGAAGTCCGCTGGCGGCTATCGGTTTAGCGGCTTATAATATAAGAACAAAGAGCAAGGACCCTCAGATCAGCGGCAATATACGGAATATAGAGATAAAGGTGCTCGAGAGTGACCAGATAATCAAGAATCTGCTGTTATACTCCGGGCTAAAATCGCCTATACGGGAGGTTGTAAAAGTTTGCGAGTTACTGAGCGAGTGCGTGGATCTTGCGCACTCTATGTTCCCGGAGCACGATATAAAGATACGTAAGATATTCAAATGCCCGCGCGATACGACGTTGAAGGCGGATCCGGTGCAGCTGCAGGAGGTATTTAATAATATATTGAATAATTCCTGCGAGTCATTTGAGAAGAAGAAGGGCGACATAAAGATATCTGCATCCGTGTATAAGGAGGGTAAATTCAGAATAGTATTCAAAGATAACGGCCCGGGAATAAGCCCTGCGGTGCTTGAGCATATCTACGAGCCCTTCAACAGCACAAAAGCGGAAGGAACCGGATTGGGGCTGCCGGTCTGTAAGCAGATAGTAAATCTTCACGGCGGTAAGATGGATATAGTAAGTTTGCCGGGCAAGGGCACGACGATTACCATTTACCTGCCCGCCTGTGGTCGCACCCCACGCGGGCAGGCGGGACTTCCGCTTAAAAACGGTCAGGCACGTGGTCAGCAGAGGCCTATAAAAACCGAACCATAAAAAAGGAGACGCGCGAAATGGCTCCAAAGAAGATATTGATAGTTGACGATGATAAAGAATATCTGGAAGAGCTGAGCGAGATGCTGACTCTGGCGGGATATGATGTAACGGCTATTAGCGATGGCGCTTCTGCCGTAAAGGCCGCGCAAGTCACAATGCCGGACATAATATTAATGGACCTTCGTATGCCGATAATGAGCGGATTCGAAGTTGCCGACCGCCTTAAGGTGCTTACCCAGACATGCAAGATACCCGTGATAGCCATAACGGGGTATTATACGATGAAGGAGCACGTATGGCTGATGAAATTTTGCGGTATTAAAAGATGTATAAAAAAACCGGTCAATCCGATCGATATAAAAGCGGAAATAGAGAGCGTTTTAAAAGAGCAGGAAGCTTCAGGATAATGACATTTTGAATCGGGTAATAAAGGCCTCGGTCGGAGACCTCGGCACTTAGCTAACACTGTGGCTTAATAAACTTGGAGGTGGCTTGAGATGGCAAAAGTTATGAACGTGGGTACAGATTATTTAAAGAAGGCTTCAGGCAAAAATCTCGGTAATATGGTCCAGAAGAAAGCATATGAGTTGTATGTGAAAAGAGGTAAGCGGCCCGGCCACGAGCTGGACGACTGGCTGGAGGCCGAAAGGCTCATAAGGCAGAAGGCCAGTTTCTAATTGGGAAATCAATTATGAAGTCAAAGCATGGCCGCGCCGGAGATGAAGCTCCCAGGAGAAAGTCTTACGCCGAAGAAAGGATAGAAGACGCCGTTATGCAGCTATCCGCGGTGATAGAGCGTATCGATGAGGGTATAGCTTTATGCGATTCGAACGGCCAATTTGTGATATTTAATTCGAAGATGGAGGAGATAACCGGATATAAGATGGAGGAGGCCAACACCCACAAAGATTTTCTCAAGGCGATCTATCCGGATCACGAAGAAAGACGTAAAGCTCTTGAGAGGCTTGGCGAAGTCGTAAAGAAGGGTAAGGTATATGAGGCCGAATCGACTATAACGTCAAAGGAAGGGGTAGTAAAGACGCTCCTCGTATCCACATCGCTAATACCGCATATGGGCCAGGATATGTTCCTCAGCGTTTACCGCGATATAACCAAACATAAGAAGTTTAATCAGCTCAAAGATGATTTTATAGACATGGTCTCTCACGAACTGCGTACGCCGCTATCCATCGTCAATGAGGGGATAAATATTATTCTGGATGAGATACCCGGCAAGATAAACCCCCAGCAGGCCAGAATACTGACAAGCGCTAAGGCCAACATAGAAAGGCTGAAGCGCATATTAAACAATCTGCTGGATATCTCAAAAATAGAAGCCGACAAAGTAGTCATGAAAAAAGAGGTAATGGATATTAAGAAACTGATGAAAGATGTCCTATTCTCGTTTGAACCCAAGATGAAAGAGAAGGGCCTGGAGGCAAAGATGGACCTGCCGGAAGTTGAAATAAAGGCCTGCGCGGATAAGGATATGATGGCGCAAATTATGACGAACCTTATCGATAACGCGATAAAGTTTACCGAACATGGTTTTGTAAGGGTATCAGTCAGAGAAACTAAGGAAGGCATTGAATGTTCGGTTTCAGACACCGGCATCGGGATCACCGCCGAGAACCTTCCCAGGATATTCGGAAAGTTCCAGCAATTCGCGCGAGTAACCGGACCCAGTGAGAAGGGCACAGGGCTTGGCCTCCTGATATCGAAGAAACTGGTAGATATGCATGGCGGCAGTATACACGTGGAGAGCAGGCTCGGCAAAGGCACAAAGATTATCTTCACATTACCAGGAGACGCTTAAGTGCGCTTAAGGAGGGTACCATGACCAGGAAGAGGGCCATACTTGTGGTCGATGATGAGGTTGAATTTTTAAAGATGATAAGGCTCAGGCTGGAGGCAAACGATTACGAAGTCGTCACCGCGATAAACGGAGCACAGGCCAAGGAGAAGCTTAAGAGCTATAAGCTCGATGCGGTTCTCCTGGATATAATGCTGCCCGATATGAACGGTATCGATATATTGAAGACGATCAGGAAGACAGATAAGAATATGCCGGTCTTTATGATAACGGCGTTCTCCAGTCCGGAGCGCTTTGAGCTGGCCAATAAGTTTAATGCCTCGGGTTTCATCGTCAAGACCGATGACCTTCAGGTGGAGGTCAATAATATAACGAGCGCGATAAGGCTTGCGGATAAATTTAAAGGTTAGAAAGCTTTGAGTTAGATTACACGTCCCCTAATTCATTAGGATGACTTTATGGTAGCGATCATAGCATCGTTTATATTTGTCCTTCTGGCGGAGATGGGGGATAAGACTCAGCTTCTGGCGATGGCGTTTGCGACAAGATACAGCGCTCATAAGGTGCTTATTGCAGTATTCTTTGCGACTCTCCTGAACCACGCGCTCGCGGTAGCTGCGGGTCATTACCTGACTACCGTAGTGCCTATGGATATCATCTCTTTTATTGCCGCGCTCTCCTTCATAATATTCGGGCTATGGACCATTCGCGGCGATAAACTTGATCGTGAGGATAAGAAGGTATCACTCTTTGGTCCGGTGATGACCGTTGGCATCGCGTTCTTCCTTGCCGAAATGGGGGACAAGACGCAGCTTGCCACTATCAGCCTTGCCGTAGAATACAGGAGTATGCTGCACGTTCTCATCGGGACGACTCTCGGCATGGTAGTAGCGGACGCCATAGGTATCTCTATCGGTATAGTCATGCGCAAACATATCCCGAAGGGTGCTATTAAGTGGATCTCTGCGTCTATTTTTATACTATTCGGGCTTAGCGGAGTTCACAGAGTATTATCCGGCCATATCGGCAGCACATATGTCTGGCTCGCCATCACATTTATTATCGCGTGCACAGCCTATTGCGCGCGCTATCTGATCAGGAAAAATTCCCGCCTGGTTGTAAGCTGAAATAACAGACAATCCTTGACTTAAGATAAGCGCATGCTATAATAAGACCGTTAAGAAAAGGGGAGGTCGTAGGTACGGCCTGAGAGTTCCGCGCGCGCCTTCGGGCGCAGAGCGGATTACCCAATGAACCTGATCTGGATAATGCCAGCGGAGGGAGAGGGGGGATGAAGAACGATAACCTTTATGCGACAAGCATAAGGGTTTTTTATTGAGGCCACAACTTATGGGGCCATATTCTGCTGGCAGCGACATAAGTTGTAAGGACGAAATAATCCCGCCTGAATAAGAATTTTTCATATATCTGGCGGGATAATCAGCAACCACAACTAAGGCCTCGGTCGGAGACCTCGGCACTTAGCCAATATCGTGGCTTAATAAACTTGGCCTCGGTCGGAGACCTCGGCACTTAGCCAATATCGTGGCTTAATAAACTTGGAGGGCGGATAAATGTTTAAAAAGATAACAGAGTCTCAAATAAGCAGGGCCATTGTTGGTGAATTCACTAAGTGGTTTAATGAGTATATTGTTTCGGATGTTATAGTAGTAGGTGGAGGCCCCAGTGGCCTGATCGCGGCGCGTGATCTGGCGAATAGCGGCCTTAAGACGCTAATAATAGAGAGTAATAATTATATAGGCGGGGGCTTCTGGATAGGCGGATATTTTATGAATACCCTGACCTTCAGGGCTCCGTCAGACGAGATCCTTGATGAACTGAAGATACCTTATAAAGAGGTAGAAGACGGACTGTTCGTTGCGGATGGCCCTACCGCCTGCTCAAAACTCATTTCTGCGACCTGCGATTCCGGCGCTAAAATCCTGAACCTAACCAAATTTGACGATGTTGTCCATCGTAACAACAGAGTTGAGGGAGCAGTAATTAACTGGTCGCCGGTTTCTGCTCTACCGAGACAGCTCACCTGCGTAGATCCTATTGCTCTGGAATCAAAGGTTGTAATCGATGCTACCGGCCATGATGCCTGGGTGGCGAAGAGCCTTGAAAAGAGAGGGTTATTGAAACTGCAGACATACGGACCTATGGATGTGTGTTCCTCGGAGGATCTTGTAGTCGAAAAAACAGGGGAAGTATACCCCGGCTTATATGTGATGGGCATGGCAGCGGCTACCGTTCATGGCATACCACGCATGGGCCCAACATTCGGGGGGATGCTCTTCTCAGGCAGGAAAGCAGCTGAGCAGATAATAAAAAAATTGAATCAAAAAGAACAGTTTTCCGCTAAAGAAACTGTAGCTGTTTAAGAATATTCTAAACAGAGATTATATATTGTAGCCCGGGCTCCTGCCTACCTGCTTTCCTATTGGCAAGTAGGCAGGCAGGTAAGCCCGGGCTACAATCGTGTATAACCGTAATAGTTTAGCCGGAAGAACAACTTACGACGTAGGGGACATTTAAATGTCCCCTACAACCTCGTAGAGATACTTCTTTATGCTAAACTATTACGTATAGCTATCTTCGAAAAAAAATGTCTTGACAGATTTTAGGAATAGTGTATACTCTACTATGTTAGTAGAGATAGTCAAGATAAGGGGTTCTGATGAGAGTAACGTATAGAGGAGATTACGCTTTAAAGGTGGTCTTGGCTTTGGCCCTGAACTATGGTAAAGACGTGGTAACGATCCACGAATTGGCCAAACGCATCGATGCTCCCATTAAGTTTTTGGAGCAAGTATTACTGGACCTGAAGAAGGGCGGTTTTGTGGAGTCCAGACGCGGCAAGATGGGTGGATATCGATTAGCCAGGCCGCCGGGCAATATAACGGTGGGCCAGGTAATAAGATTTATCGATGGCCCCACAGAGCCTATTTCTTGTGTAAGAAATGGGTATTCCAGTTGCGGTGACATGTATAAGTGTGTATTTAGAAAAGTGTGGCAGGATGTCGCGAAAACAACCTCAGATATCATAGACAATGTAACTTTTGAGGCGCTGGCTTTCGAGGCTGATTCAGAACAAGAGGTACTTGTTTATTCGATTTAAAAAAAAGGAGGAAGGGAAGATGGGCGTTTTAAATGAGAAAGCGGATCTGAAAGAGTTGGTAGAGAAGTTGAATTTTAAGGAGAAAGTGGAGAGGTCAAAGGCGCTAATCGAGGAAGCATATAAAGTATACGGCGATGGACTTGTGGTGGCAAATAGCTTAGGGAAAGATTCGGTCGCGGTATGGGATCTCGCTAAAAGGGTAAATCCGAAAATACGCGGGTTTATAGTGACGACCAGATATAAGCCGGTCGAGACTTTAAAATTCATGAAGGAGACCGTGAATAGGTATCCGGAGCTCAAAGTCTATAAGAATGATTCGGAGATACCGGAACGGTTGTATGAAACAAAGCCGGACCTATGCTGCGATATATTAAAGGTTGAGCCTGTGAAGCGCGCCATAGAAGAGATGGGCGTTACATGCTGGGTGACGGGCTTGCGCTGCACCGAAGGCAGGACGCGCACCGACTTTCAGGAAGTAGAAGAGCGGGATAAGGGGCTGATAAAGCTTAACCCCATACTTATATGGAAAGAGCGCGAAGTTTGGCAATATCTGGCGCTATACGGGGTCCCTGTGAACCCTCTGTATGCGGAAGGCTATAGATCGCTCGGGTGCGCGCCGTGCTCAAAGATCACCAATGACGATAATGAGCGGGCCGGCCGCTGGATAGGAACGAGTAAATGCGGCGGCGAATGCGGTATACACACAAGGCCATTGAAGGGTAATAAATGATAATAGCGGTCACGATACTGGTTTCAGTATTTCTCGCGATGAACATGGGTATAAGTGGTTTCTCTGTGTCATTCGCGCCTTCCTTTGGAAGCAATGTCCTGAGAAAAAACAAGGCGGCGCTACTCTATGGCCTTTGCGTAATAGCGGGAGCCTGCCTGATTGGCCCGAGAGTCGTAGAAACTCTGGTGCGGAAAATATCCTACGCGCCATTAAACGTTGTTTCAAGCGGGATAATACTCATCTCGTGCGCTATAACCATGTTCTTAAGCAATGTTTTAAAGGTGCCGCAATCTACGAGTTTCGTGACCGTCGCAAGCTTCGTGGGGTCGGGTCTATTTTACGGCAAGGTCAACTGGTATACGGTAGAAAAGATCCTGGTATTCGCAGTCATCTTTTCTATCGCATCCTTTGGCCTTACCGTTATAATTAAGCGTAGAATCTATCCGCCCCGTCAAGATAACCTGGGATTTTATGAGAAATTTTTTGTACACAGGGATAAATTCAAGAAATTCATAATTTTCCACGATATGTATGCCGGTTTTAGCGTTGGTACGAATAATGTGGCCAATATCGTAGCTCCTTTAGTAGTCGCGTTAGGTATGGGAAATCTTTTCTGGTTCCTGGTGATCAGCCCGCTCTTTGGTTTAGGGGCATATTTTTGGGGAGAAAGAATGATACGTTCGGTATCTCGGGACATCGTACCTGTAGGAGAATTCTCCGCCAGCATAGTATCTTTTATCACAGCCACTTTTGTGCTTATCGCGTCTTTTTTAGGGCTGCCGACACCTTACGTTCAGTTTACGACATTTTCTCTATTGGGGATAAGCTGTGTAAAGGATGGGTTTAAAAAGACTTCAGAAAAATTGATTGTAAAAAAGATGCTGTGTGTCTGGATACTGGTCCCTCTCTTTACGGTCTTACTTAGTTTTAGTTTGCATCTTATCTGTATAAAATATCTACATCTATAATAGGAGAATGCGCTATGCGTGAAGATTCGGAGATCACAAAAAATATTCTCGAAGTTATAGGGAGAACCCCCCTGATAAGGCTTAATCGTATCGCCGGCCGGGGTATGGCAGAAATACTTGCTAAAGTTGAATCGCTGAATCCGGGCGGCAGTGTTAAGGATAGAATAGCTCTTGCCATGATCGAGGACGCTCAAGCGAAGGGAGAGCTTAAGCCCGATTCGACTATTATAGAACCTACCAGCGGGAATACAGGGATCGGCCTGGCAATGGTCTGCGCGGTCAAGGGCTACCGATGCATACTTACTATGCCTGAGACGATGAGCCTGGAGAGAATATATATCCTGAAAGCTTATGGCGCGGAAGTGGTTCTTACTCCCGGTTCTCAGGGCATGAAAGGGGCTATAAAGAAGGCGGAGGAGATCCAGGCAAAGACAGCAAATTCATTCATGCCTCACCAGTTTGAACATCCGGCAAATCCGAAAGTTCATAGAGAGACTACGGCTAGAGAGATACTTTCACAGACGGGCGGCAGGCTCGATGCTTTTGTCGCCGGGGTTGGTACCGGTGGAACCATAACGGGAGTCGGCGAGATATTGAAGAAGCATGATGCCCGAATAAGAATTATTGCCGTAGAGCCTGAAACGAGCGCCGTCCTATCAGGTAAAAAACACGGGACTCATAAGATACAGGGTATAGGAGCCGGATTTATACCCGATATTTTGAATAGGAACGTTATAGATGAGATTATAACCGTAAGCGACCGGGATGCGTATGAAGCAGCAAAGCTATTGGCTGTGAAGGAAGGCATATTCTGCGGCCCGTCTTCAGGCGCGGCTTTTGTAGCTGCGCTAAAGATTGCGAAGACATTGGGGGCCGGTAAGAGAGTCATAACGGTATTTCCGGATACAGGCGAAAGATATTTTTCAATGAACCAATACTTTGAATTCTAACCGGCGCGGAGCGAAATGAAAGAGTTATATTATCCGATAGCGTTAAAGCTTAAAGGCAAAACCGCCCTGGTTGTCGGAGGCGGACAGGTCGCTGAGCGCAAAGTAAAGACCCTGCTTCGTTTTGGCGCGCGGGTCCGTCTTGTGTCGCCTGATTTAACAACAGCATTAAGAAGACTTTTTAAATCCCGCAAGATCGCCTGGCACAAGAGAGCTATAAGATCTTCGGACGTCGAAGGCGCGGATCTTATCATAGCAGCCACTTCTATCGCGGCCGTCAATAAGAAGGTAAGTAAATGGGCGAAAAGAGAAGGAACTCCGGTAAATATTGTAGATAGAGCGGATTTAAGCAGTTTTATTTCGCCGGCAATTCTGCATACATCCAGGGCCGTTGTAGCCGTATATACGCACGGCCGGAACCCTGCTTTAAGCAGGGATCTGAAGAACTTTCTGAAGGAGAATTGGGATGTATTTTTATCTTATAGGGGTAGATTATAAAAGTTCGACGATCGATACGCGCGAAAAGCTCTACCGTAATAGAAAGGCCATCTCCGGTTTCTGCGCAAGCCATCTCCCCCATGAAGCAGCTCTCCTTACGACTTGTAACCGCATAGAGATCTATGGCCTTACAAAATACGCTGACGATGCGCTTGGGCATATCGCCGCTTTTTCCGAACGTCTCCCTGAATTTTCAAAGTACGCGTATGTGAAATACGGAGAAGCGGAAGTGTTTCATCATGCGCTCAGGCTGGGCGTCGGACTCGAGTCGCAGCTTAAGGGAGAGCCGCAGATATTGGCGCAGCTCGAGGCGTGGAGTTCAGGCGACAGAGTGCCGCTTCCTATTAAGGTTTTATGGGATAGGGCTATTACATTAGCGCGAAAAATACGAGTTGCGTCGAAGCTAAACGAGGATAATGATAATATAGCTACTATCGTGCTTGAAGATATAAGGAGACGTCTGGGTGGGCGCAGAAAGTATGAAATCGTAATTGTAGGGACAGGCAAGATCGCCGAACTTTTCTCAGGATCCCGGCCGATTGGCGCGCATCTTCTTTTCGCGGCCCATAAGAATTATCAAAAAGCACAAATGCTGGCAATGAATTCAGGCGGAGACGCGCTGTTTTTAAAGGATCTGCCTGGCATCATAGCCAGGACGGATGCATTGATATGCGCGACATCGAGCCCGCATCATGTTATTGAAAAGGATATCTTTAACAATCTGGCCGTTGGTCGTGAGTATCCGCTATATATTTATGATCTTGCGATTCCGAGGGATGTGGAGCCGACCTCAGGACGCGTAAATGGCATATTTTTGAATAATCTCGACAGTTTGAGATATCTATTTTACAGATATAACAAGTCGAAACAGGAGCGCATAGAGCTGGCATCCGATCTGATAGGCGATGTGTTAAAAATTCATCAGGAGCTCGCTCATGGCAAAGACCATTAAAGTCGGGACGCGGCCGAGCGCTCTTGCGCTAAAGCAGGTTGAAGAAGTGCGCAAGCGCTTGCCGCAGTATCACATAGAGACCGTTCTTATCGAAACTCGCGGCGACAAAGATAAGATCTCTTCTCTATCGGATAAAGAAAATAGCGACTTTTTTACACGCGAGATCGAGCAAGCTCTAATAGATGGGTCTATTGACGCGGCCATTCATAGCGCGAAGGACCTGGAAGATGTTATGTCGAGAGAATTGGTAATAGCGGCGATGACGTCTCCTATCAGCCCTTTCGAATGTTTGGTGTCTCGGGGAGGTTCGACGATGGAGAAGCTTCCTTTGGGCGCCTGCGTAGGCACTAGTAGCCGGAAGCGAAGAAGAGCGCTTATGAATTTCAGGCCGGACCTCGACGTAAAGGATATACGCGGCGATATTGATGAAAGACTGGCGCAGTTGAATAGCGGGAAGTTTGACGCTATTATCGTCGCGCATGCTGCCTTGATCAGATTGGGATATGAAGATAGGATCGCCGAGATCATTCCCAGAGAAATAATGGAGCCCCACCCTTTACAGGGAAGCCTCGCGGTCCAGATCCGTCGAGACAGGGATGACTTGTCGGCAATTTTTAGGAGCTTAGATGGAAAATAAGAAGGGTAAAGTTTATATAGTAGGAGCCGGCCCGGGCGACCCGGAACTTATAAGCGTGAAAGGGCTGAAGGCACTCAAAAAAGCGGATTGCGTATTGTATGATTTTTTGTCTTCCCCGGCGCTATTAAAATATGTTAAAACGGGCGCTAAAAAGATATGCGTAGGCAAAGCGAATGGCCTGCATCTTAAGGAACAGGGTGATATAAATGAGTTACTTTACAAATATTCTCAGGTTTATAGATATGTCGTGCGCCTCAAAGGCGGCGATCCGTTTGTATTCAGCCGCGGTTTTGAAGAGGCGCGGTACTTGGCCGAGAAGAGAGTAAAATGTGAGGTGATCCCGGGAATAACGTCGGCCATCGCGGGCCCGGAAAGTTTCGGAATTCCGCTCACGATAAAAAATAAGATACAATCCTTTGCGGTGTTGACCGGACGCAAAGAGAATCCAAATGCCGAAATCGATGCGCCCGATTGCCGGACGCTCGTGTATGTGATGGGTGTAGCCAATATAAAGAATATAGTGAAGGCATTACGGAAGAGAGGCCGTCCCGATAAGACTCCGTGCGCATTCATAGAACGAGCGACCACCAGGAAGGCGAGGATCGTGACAGCCACGATAAAGACTATAGCGAGAGAGGTTGTGAGGCAAAAAGTGAAGCCTCCCGCTATTTTGATTGTAGGTGAGGTCGTAAAGTATGCTAAAAAATAAAAAGACTACCATCAGCGTAAAGGATCTGGTCTACCCTTTATTTGTAAGAGAGGGAATAGGTATATGCGAGGAGATACCTTCCATGCCCGGTATTTACAGGTTCCCTCTTGACGCTATTGCCAGGGAAACCCGGGCTCTGGTGAAGTTGGGGATAGGGGCTGTTTTACTCTTCGGTGTGCCGACCGGGAAAAGCCGGGAAGGCTCAGAAGCATATAAAAAAGATAATGTAGCCGCCAAAGCCGTAACAAAACTTAAGCGAAAGTTTCCGGATCTTACCGTTATGACCGATGTGTGTCTGTGTGCGTATACATCGCATGGGCATTGCGGCGTTATTCTGCCGGGATGCAGGACTATAGCTCATAAAACGACGCTTGATGCGCTCTGCAGGATGGCGTTATCCCACGCCGAAGCCGGCGCGGATTATGTGGCGCCTTCGGCTATGGCAAAAGGGCAGGTATGGGCTATAAGAAGAGCATTGGATGCCCACGGTTTTAAGGATACCGGGATAATGGGGTATTCAGCGAAGTACGCTTCAAATTTCTACGGCCCATTCAGGGATGCGGCTAATTCATCTCCGTTATTTGGGGACAGAAGCGCGTATCAACTCGGATTTTCTAACAGCGCGTCGGCTATGAAAGAGATAGCGGCTGATATAAGAGAAGGCGCAGACATAGTAATGGTCAAGCCGGCATTGGCATATCTGGATATAATCAGGGAGGCCGCGAACCGCTTCCGGGCGCCGCTTGCAGCCTATAACGTGAGCGGCGAATACGCCATGGTCAAACATGGCGCAAAGCTGGGTTTGTGGAATGAAAAGAAGGTTGTGCTCGAGATCATTACTTCGATTAAACGTGCGGGGGCGGATCTGGTCATTACATATCATGCTAAGGACATTGCGAAATGGCTAAAAGAACGATAAATTCTAAATTATTCTCTGAGGCGCAAAAATATCTGGTGGGCGGCGTCAATAGCCCCGTGCGGGCTTTTAATTATGTAGGCGGTGACCCTCTTATAATTAAGAGAGGCCATGGCTCAAAAGTCTATGACCACGATGGTAATGAGTATATCGATTATGTGCTTTCATGGGGAAGCCTCATTCTTGGCCATGCGTTTCCCGATGTTGTGAATGCGGTCAAGGCCGCGGCTTGCGACGGTTTGAGTTTCGGCACGACAAATATAAAGGAAGTGGAGCTGGCAAAGTTGATCCATAAGGCGATACCGTTTGTAGAAAAGATAAGGTTTGTCAATTCAGGCACAGAAGCTGTTATGAGCGCGGTGAGGCTTGCCAGAGGGCATACCGGCAGGGACAAGATCGTGAAGTTTGAGAACTCTTATCACGGACACGCCGATTATCTCCTAGTCTCAGGAGGCTCGGGACTCGCAACCCTAAATATTCCGCAAAGCCCCGGTGTCCCCCGAAGTTTCATCAAAGACACAATGGTCCTTCCTTACGGCGATTTCCGAAAACTGGAAGAGGCATTTGAACTGCACGGAAGAGAGATAGCTGCTGTGCTGGTGGAGCCCGTGGGAGGCAATTATGGTGTCATGCCCCCCGATACAGGTTTTTTGCGGCATCTAAGGAAGATCACTGATCGATACTCCGCGCTTCTGATCGCCGATGAAGTGATCACCGGATTTCGTTTCTCATTCGGTTCTTTTATGCATAGGTCGGGCGTATTGCCCGATCTTATATGCCTCGGGAAGATCATAGGCGGAGGGTTACCTATAGGAGCTTACGGCGGTGGCGGTAAGATAATGAATAAACTCGCTCCGCTCGGAAAAGTCTATCAGGCATCAACATTTTCCGGGAATCCGGTCGTTATGCAGGCAGGCATATCCACACTTAAAGTGTTAGCGTTATCCGGGGGAAGATATAGGCAGATTGAAAGATTCGCGGAACTTTTAAGCAGCGCTATTGAAAGAGCCGCGAGGTCATGTAATATCGATTTAAAAGTGAGCAGATTTGGCTCCATGTTCAGCCTGAAGTTTGAGAGAAAGGATGATTTTAAGAAGTTCTACAGAGGGTTGCTCCGGAGCGGAGTCTATTTTGCGCCTTCGGAATTTGAATCGAATTTTGTGTCATTTGCGCACACAAAAAAAGATATTGATGATACAATAAATTTGATAAGAGTTATTTTGGCGAAGATATAAAATAAGCGGAGGATAAATGGAAAATATCGATTATGAAGATTTAAAGAAACGGGGATTCTTAAGACAAGCCCAGGAAGGTTTTTTTGTATTAAGGACGAGAATGCCGGGTGGCAACTATAAGAGAGAAGACCTCGAAAAACTGGCCGTGATAGCGCAAAAGTATGCCAAAGGATTTGTCCATGCCACTGTCCGTCAGGGGCTGGAGATCCCTTTTATAAGATTTGAAAATATTCCTGAGGTCGAATCCGAGGTAAAAAAAACCGGTATTCTGATAGGTGCGTCCGGTCCGCGGCTCAGGACGACCGTTGCCTGCCCCGGCAACAACTGGTGCAAACGAGGCCTCGTAAATACATTTTCTCTTGCCGATAGAATAGAAAAAGAGCCGGGGCTAAAATGCGGGTTAGACCTGCCGCACAAATTTAAGATAGCTATCTCCGGATGCCCCAACGCCTGTACGCGGCCTCAAGTCTCCGAGATAGGCATGCACGGTCAAGCCGATAGTCTGACGAAAGCGGCCGGCTATACCGTATATATAGGAGGTTGCGGAGGCAGAATATCAAAGTCGGGTATAAAGCTCGAAAAAGTTTATACGGAAGATGAAGTTATGCGTCTGGTAGAGAAAGTGGTAAAATTTTATAAAGATCATGCTAAGCCCCGACAGCGGCTCGGCGCATTGATCGATGAATTCGGAATAGACAATTTTTATAAAACATGTTCGTGTTGATATGAGTTGCCCCCATATACACAAAGAGATACAATATGGGTGTGAGTAATAGTCCGGGCTTAAGCCCGGACTACAATTGTGGATAACTTTATGAAGAAGATGTCTTTA
This sequence comes from Candidatus Omnitrophota bacterium, assembly GCA_018823705.1. Classification (GTDB taxonomy): domain Bacteria; phylum Omnitrophota; class Gorgyraeia; order 2-01-FULL-45-10; family 2-01-FULL-45-10; genus CAIMPC01. Next base: position 48,381 of record JAHJHP010000031.1, read on the forward strand.
ATAAAACTCAAGGCGAATCGCAAGGGCAGGATCGTTGAGATTTTAGGAGGCTCGAACTTGCAGAGCAGGTTGATGAATATGGGTGTGTTTAAGGGCAAGGAAATCAGTAAGCTCAGCCATGTTGGGCTGAGAGGCCCCGTAGTAATAAAATCCGGCAGAAGCATTCTAGCTTTAGGTCATGGCGTAGCAGCCAAAGTGATATTAGAGACAGAATGATAAAGAAGATATATTTAATCGGTAATCCTAATGTAGGGAAAAGTGTAGTATTTTCACGTCTCACCGGCGTGCAGGTAATATCTTCAAACTATCCCGGTACTACCATAGAGCTTTGTAAGGGTTATCTCAGCTTAGGCGCCGAAAAGATCGAAATCGTAGACCTGCCCGGAACTTACTCGTTGGAACCTACCTCAAAAGCGGAAGAAGCCGCAATCTCTTTATTAAAGGAATACTCCAAAGACGAAATTGTGGTCGTCAATGTACTGGATTCGACCAATCTGGAAAGAAACTTACTTCTCACCTTACAACTTATTGAAGATGGGTTCCCGACAATTGTATGCCTGAACATGTGTGATGATGCTGTTCATAAGGGTGTCCATATCGATATCAAGACGCTGGAAGATATCCTCCATGTTCCGGTGATCTCGACCTGCGCGATAACGGGAGCAGGCATAAAATTATTGATCGAAAGGATCAAGGAAGCGGCCCCTGTTCCGAGAGATAAACTCCTCCATGAAGAGCAATGGAAAGAGATAGGTTTGATAATAAACCGGGTCCAGCGCCTGGAACATCGCCATCATACTTTCAGGGAGGCTTTAGAGGACGCATCCGTACGGCCAGTCACCGGTCTTGTAATGGCAGCAGGCGTAATTTACGCTTCATTTAAGATTGTGCGTTTTATAGGTGAGTTTATTATCAACAGAATAACGGACCCGATATTTATCAATCTTTACCAACCCATACTGGAAAAGCTGACCCGTCATTGGCAGGAACAGAGTTTTTTATTTCATCTGCTGATAGGCGATTTAATCAACGGCAAGATCGACTTTAAACAATCACTCGGCGTATTAACAACGGCTCCATACATTGAATTCGGAATGGTATTGCCGTATATCATCTCGTTCTATTTTATCTTAAGTCTTTTAGAAGATATAGGATATCTGCCGCGCCTGGCGATATTATTGGACAATCTTCTGCATCGGTTGGGGCTGCATGGTTTTGCGATCATTCCCATGCTTTTAGGTTTTGGATGTAACGTACCCGGCATATTAGCTACCCGTACCTTAGAATCGAAACGTGAGAGGTTTATCGCGGCGACATTGATCTCGATAGGCGTGCCGTGTGTGCCGTTACAAGCCATGATATTCGGATTATTAGGTAGCTTTGGAGGATTTTATGTAGCAGGGGTATATCTGGTATTATTTTCTTTAGTCCTGATATTAGGATTGATCCTGAACCGTGTCTTAAAAGGTTATAGCCCGGAATTCCTGCTGGAGATCCCTCCGTACAGATTTCCTCCGTTGGACATTTTAGGCAGGAAATTATACTTTCGCATAAAGGGGTTTATAATTGAGGCGGTTCCGATCGTGCTCGTTGGAGTTGCCGTTATAAACATCCTTATTTACTTTAACGTATTCAGTATAATATCCGGTTTTTTTGCGCCGGTTATTCACGATCTATTAGGACTGCCAAAAGAGTCGATAATTGCGCTGGTGATCGGATTCTTCAGAAAAGATGTAGCGGTCGGGATGTTGATGCCATTAGGGCTTACTGCCAAGCAGCTATTCATCGCCGCGACATTATTGGCAATATCGTTTCCGTGCGTTGCCACGTTTATAATCCTGTGGAAAGAGTTGGGTTTGAAAGATTTGATCAAATCCACCCTCATTATGATAACTATAAGCATCATCGTGGGCTCAGCGCTCAATCTTCTGATATTACGCTGAGGCATAGGGGACGTGTCACTTTGGGACACTCCACTTTATATAAGTTATCCACAATTGTAGTCCGGGCTACAAGTTCGCTATTAGTTCTCTTAAGTGGAGTGTCCCAAAGTGACACGTCCCCTAATTCGCGTTAAATCAAAATATATATATTGACGTAGATACGAGATGTGATATTATGGTTATGGACATATGTTCATAACCAGCGGAGATTATTTTGCGCCCAAAAAAGACCAGATGGATACGTTGTTTACCCGGCGAAAGATGCTTCAAGCCACTTTGCAAGCCTTTGAATAAACTGAAAAGCGTGCATCTTACTCTTGACGAACTTGAAGCCTTAAGGCTCGCAGATCTTGACGGAATGAAACAGGTTGATGCAGCAAAAAGACTTAAGATATCCAGGCCCACATTCTCAAGGATCGTATCTTCAGCGCGGAATAAGATAGCTGATGGCTTAGTTAATATCAAAGCTATAAGGATTGAAGGGGGTTGCTGTAGAGTGATAAGGAGGAACGCGCGATGAAAGGTCTAAAGAAACTCTATTGGCTTATAGGCATATTCATCGTTATGTACTTTTTGCCGCTGGGGAATCCCAAGATAACGAATGCCATCTTTGAAGCATTTAAGCTTCTTCAATGGTACGTAATTAATCATACGCTCGCATGCGTGGTACCGGCCATGTTTATAGCAGGTGCAATATCGACATTTCTGTCCCAGGCCTTTGTTATGCGATATCTCGGCCCTAACGCAAACCGCGGCATGGCCTATGCCGTAGCGTCTGTGTCGGGAGTTATACTCGCAGTATGTTCCTGCAGCGTCTTGCCGATGTTTGCCGGTATTTATACCATGGGAGCGGGGCTTGGGCCCGCAAGCGCTTTTCTTTATTCGGGTCCCGCGATAAACGTCATGGCAATATTTTTATCAGCACGCGTTCTTGGGTTCGACATAGGATTAGCCAGGGCAGTTGGCGCGATAGTCTTTGCCTGTGTCATAGGGCTATGCATGGCCTTTATCTTCAGGCGATCCGAACATGCCCGAACAAAAAAAGCGATGGAGCTTCCTCCTCCTCCGCATCCTGCGAGGCCGTTATGGAAGACAGCGCTCTACTTCTTATGCATGGTATTATTTCTTGTTTTTAGCGATTGGTATAATACCAACGATGTAACTATTACGCTAAAAAACGGGATAGTAATGAAGGTGAATATCCAATATTCCACGCAGGACTTTATCGAAGCTAAGAAGTACGAAGCCGGTGGTAAGCTGGCTATAGATGCCGAGCGCCTAAACAGGCCTGATATAGCCGAAATAAAACCGGAAGATAACTTTGTCATGAGAGTTCACGCCATTAAGTGGTACCTCGCCGGGCTTATGGGGTTGACTATACTTATTATGCTGCATCGATGGTTCAAAAAAGACGAGATCCGACAGTGGCTTACTGCGACATGGGACTTCGGGATGATGATAGTGCCGCTTCTATTCGGCGGTGTATTCTTGACCGGGTTTGTTGGAGCGTTACTTCCTGAGAAAGTGGTTGCGGCGTTTGTTGGAGGCAATAGCCTATTTTCGAATTTTTTTGCATCCTTTATAGGCGTATTTTGGTACTTTGCCACTCTTACCGAGATACCCATTACGCAAATGTTAATGCGTCTTGGCATGGGCAAGGGGCCTGCGCTTGCGCTTCTTCTGGCCGGCCCTGCATTGTCAGTGCCGAGCATCCTGGTTATTAATAAGGTATTAGGATGGCGCAAGACGCTTGTTTTCTTCGTGCTTATAGTGGGATTTTCGACTATAGCGGGATATGTTTTTGGAATGATAATACGTTAAATGCAGGACTTAAAGGCGAGGAGATGAGATGAAAATCGAAATTTTAGGAGTAGGATGTCCCAAGTGCAAACAACTTACTGCCAATGCAGAAGCGGCAGTAAGGGAGCTTAATATAGCCGCTGAAGTTTCCAAGGTGACGGATATTGGAAAAATAACCGAATATGGCGTGATGATGACTCCTGCGCTTGCCCTTGATGGCACGATAGTTTCATTCGGCAAGGTATTAAGCAAGGATGAGATTAAGAAGATTATTTCAAAATAGGGAGGAAAGATTGAAGAAACTATTTTTTATTCTTCTGGCAATTACTGCGCTAAGTAGTAGTGGAATAATTATTGCGCCGCCAGCTCAAGCAGGAGAGGACGCAAAAGGCGCTCATGTCGTCGCTTATTATTTTCACGGGACAATGCGCTGCTCTACCTGCCATAAACTGGAACAGTATTCAAAGGAAGCGATAGAGACTAATTTTAAAGATGCGCTTCAATCCGGAAAGCTGGAATATAAAGTTGTAAATGTGGAAGATAAAGGCAACGAACACTTTTGCGATGACTATCAACTTTATACGAAATCACTCATCCTGTCTTTAATCGAAGACGGTAAAGAAATAAAATGGAAAAATCTTGATAAAATATGGGAATACGTCGGTAATAAACAGAAGTTTCTTGATTATGTTAAGGCGGGAGTCACCGATTTTCTGAAGGACGCTCAATGACAGAGATATTAATAAGCTTTGTTTCGGCATTGTGGCTGGGGATTTTGACATCAATTAGTCCGTGTCCTTTGGCCAGTAACGTGGCCGCCATCTCTTTTCTGTCCAAGAAGATAACCCATCCGGCACTTGTGTTTATCTCAGGATTGGCGTATACGCTGGGACGTATGGCCTCTTATGCGTTCCTGGGATGGATTATCATTAGTTATCTTTTAAGCGTTCCGCAGGTTGCTCAGTTCTTACAAAAATACATGGGCAAAGCTCTGGGGCCGATATTAATTCTTACCGGGCTTATTTTGTTGGAAATAATTACTATTCGCCTGCCAGGACTATCGCTATCACAAAAGCACCATAATAAACTTGCGGAGTCCGGTGCCCCGGGCGCCTTTTTGCTTGGTTTTATCTTTGCTCTGGCGTTTTGTCCAATTTCGGCGGCGTTATTCTTTGGGAGCCTTATTCCTTTAGCTATTACCAATAAAAGCGGTATCGTGCTGCCATTTATTTACGGAATCGGCACAGGATTACCGGTTCTTTTATTTTCTGTTGCCATTGCGTTAGGTGTGAGATCGCTGAGTCATTGGTTTCATAGGATCACGCGGCTGGAATACTATACCCGAAAGATTACAGGAGTCGTATTTGTCCTCGTCGGCTTATACTACGTAGGGATATATGTGTTGAAATTATTTTAAAAGCATTAAATTCTGCTTGATGAAGAAAAAACGAACCTGTTTTTCTGCCGCTCCAAATTGCCCATTTTGAATGGAATCCAGTCTATTTTCATTTATGCTAATCCATTTTCATGATAATATATGGTATATTCAGCAGTAGCAGAAGCAGTAGCCCGGGCTCCTGCCTACCTGCTTTCCTATCGGCAAGTAGGCAGGCAGGTAAGCCTGAGCTGCAATTGTGGATAACTGTACGTAAGTGGGTTTTTAGTAGCTTATAAAGGTTGGCAAAAAATGAGTCTATATTTTATTTTTACCGTGGACGGCGATTGGAACGAGTATTTTTCCACCAAATTGTCAAAGAAAGAAAGAAAACCTGACAGGAAAGGCTTACTTGGTTTGATTAAGCGTGAGATCGCAATTGCCCGTTCTATTGGCGGCAAAATTCTGCATTTTGTGCACACATCACCCGTCACCCGGCAATATTACCTACAGCCAGAATTTATCCGCCTCTGGAAGAAGATAGAGGCATCCGGGGGGAGCATAGGGGTCCACTGTCACGAGGAAGGTCTTTTTAGCCGCGGCAGGCTTAACGATTCGGGCATGCTGGAGCAGTCGGTCCGCTCATTAACTGAGCCATTACGCAAAGAGGGGCTGACCCTCATTTCTTATCGCGGCGGTTATCTTACTTTTTGTAAAAAAGTCATACCAATCTTAGAAAGAAACGAGCTTTTCCTTGATTTTTCTTGCGACCCGGGTCGTTATCTTCATCACAAAAGAAGGCTGATCGCGGATTGGCGAGGGGCGCCGAAGAATTATTATCGCATGTGTTATCAAGATCACCGCGCAGAAGGTAAAAGTAATGTTATTGAAATACCCCTTGGAAAAATAAGGCAACGCGCTTTATATATAGACATTACATCTCTGCCGGATATCTGGAAGGTAACGCGGCGTTTGGCTAAAAAGGATAAATCATCAAAGGGCAACATAATTGTATCCCTCTTGACGCACACGTATGAGTTTTCTTCTGCATGGAAACGGGTTAAAATAAAAGCGGCCCTCCTTGTCTGCAGATTGTACGGTAGTTTTATTAATGATAAAGAAGCGTTAGAGATTATCGCAAAGGAGAAAGGAAAAACATGAGAATTGGAATTGCGGCAGAAAACATACCGCAAGAAAAGAGGGTTGTCATCCAGCCGCCTGAAATTAACAAAATTGCAAAAAAACATGAGGTAATTGTTGAGAGAGAAGCAGGGATAGGTATTGATATTACAGATGATGCCTTTATGAAAGCAGGGTGTAAAATCGGTTCTCGTAGAGAGGTGTATGATTGCGATTTGGTAGTTCGTATTAAAGAACCTAGTATCGAGGATATTGCAATGATGCGGCCAGGTAGTATTATCATGAGCATGATGCATATCCGCTGTCACCCAAAATTAGAAGACGCCCTGCGTAAACAGAAACTCATCGCAATCGCATTAGAGAATCTGAAGAATTCAACCGGCAAAAGGACGGTTGAAGCAGTCGAAGATTCCGGCCGTATTGGAATGGAGTATGCTTTCAAACTCTGGGGGAAAGACCCCGCAACTGCCAATGTGAAGATTATGGGGTATGGTAATATGTCTGTGGGCGCTATCAGGTGTGTTGCGCGTAAATTTGCCAGTCTTACTATTCTGAATAAAAGAGATTTTCTTGAAATGGCTAAGCATATCCCCGGGACAGATATTCTAGTAGACGCAGTCAATCGCCCTTTTCGTCGAGAAGTTGCCAAAGAACCTCCCATTGTTACTCGTGAGATGCTTAAACTTTTTAAGCCCGGATCAGTTATTGTAGATTTAGTTTCAACTCCTGAAAATCATGCGCCAGTGGAAACCATGCATCCAACAACGCTGGATAATTTACATTATATGGTCGATGGGATTTATCATACTTCTTGTTGGGGTTGGCCAGGTTTAGAGCCAAAGAAAATTGCCAAAAGGTATAGTCTTCAGCTTATGCCGATTCTTAAAAATCTAGCAGACAAAGGTATTGATAAGTGCAGTAGCCTTACTAAAGCAGCTATTTTACGTTTTGATTAACGGAACGTAGATTATAACGAGTTACGAGAATTAAAGCTAAGAGAACCGAACGTAAGTGAGAAAAAGAGGAATAGGTACTATTGAGATGATTTCAAAGAAAATGACATTTTTTCTTATCATAATGATTGTAGGCGCCATTTTACTGGCTGGAGGAGGGATTTATCATATTGTTTTTACGACCAAAGGATCGGATTCTATTATTCGGCCTCTCCTATCAAAATATGTCGAAGCAGAAAGTACCAACATTAAAAAAACAACAGGCAATCTTTCAAAAGCTTTAGTCTATCAGGATATTGAGTTCCGTAATCTAAAATGGCTTCCAATGGGAAATTCGCTTAAAATCCAAAAACTCGAAATAGCATTAAACTCTTTCAGCCTAAAAGGACTTAACATCAAAATACAAAATGGAAAACTAAGATTTTCTGGGTCCGGGGTGATCCTTTTCTATGGCGATTATCAAAATGGCATGTTAAATATTACTGTATATTCCAAGGATATGAGTGTTCGTGACGTACTGGATTTATTTGCTGAAACTGTGAAATTAAAAAAGGTTTCAGGGACTCTTGATAATGTAGACATCAATATCAAAGGTTCTTTATTAGAGCCTGAAATATACGGTAGTTTTAATGTCGAAGAATTGACTATGAATGGATTTTCTATGACTAATTGTCTAGGCGACGTAAAGTTGCAACTTAAAGGTATAAAAGATGATTTTAAATTAGACGGTCAGATTTTATTAAAAAGCGGGGTAATATCGGGACCTAAAACAGCAGTTATAAATATAAAGGAGAGCAAAATCCTGTTTATAAATGAGCCTAAAAGACCGATGCTGGATCTAAAGGGGTTAGCCATTGTTGAAAAAGTTAATATTAATATTGCGTTGAAGGGCACCTTTGATCAACCAGAGTTAAAGCTAACCTCTATGCCTCCAATGGATGAGGACAGGTTGCTCTTGATGCTTGCAACAAATAAAACATGGCAAAGCGTTGAGACGGCCATAAACAAACAGGAATTGTCGGCCGATATTGCCAAAGATTTTTTAGATTATTTTATTTTTTCCGGATCTGGCAGCAAGATTTCCGAGAAATATGGCATACGGGATATTTCGGTAAAATATAATAAGACTACTACTGGAGTCAGAGCCACAAAAGATATTACAGATAAAGCAGCACTCAGTTATTCTGTCGAGCAGTCACTGCAAACAATGGGTAATCAAACTACTACGCAAAAGATAGCAAGCGAATACAAAATCAACGAAAATATATCAGTAGGCGCAGAAAAAGAATTAAAGCAAAATGATAAAAATGCGCGTCCGGAGGATAAACAGCAAACAGATGATAAGGTAACAGTGAAATTTAAAAAAGAGTTTTAATAGTTTTTGCAGTTTTATACATTTTTTAGGAAATCATAACTTATTGATATGAATAAAGAAAAAACATGTCAGCCAAAAGTTTTTGTAAAGACTTTTGGCTGTCAGATGAATATGCGCGATTCGGAGCATGTGGCGGGGATACTGATCGATAACGGGTTCAGGCTCTCCGGCACCATGGACGATGCCGATGTTATCCTGTTTAACTCCTGCTCCGTAAGAAAGCACGCTGAGGAGAGGTTATTTGGCAATATAGCCTGTCTTAAAGGCCTGAAGAAGAAGAGGCCCGGGCTTGTCATCGCTCTTATGGGCTGCACCGCCCAGGCATACGAGGGCAAAGCTATGGACAGATCCTCCCTGATAGATATTGTCTGCGGGCCCGGCAACGAAACAGACCTGCCCCGGCTTATAAAAGACGTATTGAAGAAGAGGTGCCATATAATAGCGGTCGACAAGTTCAATAAAAAGCGCCCGGAACTTTTTCCCAAATACCGTGAGCATAAATTTAAAGCGCTCGTTTCGATAAGCGAAGGGTGCGATAACTTCTGCTCATACTGCATCGTGCCTTATCTGCGCGGCAGAGAGCGCTCGCGTCATGCCAGGGACATAATAAGAGAAGTCAAAGGCCTGGCCGGGCGCGGGTTCAAAGAAGTCCTGCTTCTGGGCCAGAATGTCAATTCCTATAAAGCGGAGTGCGGTAAAGACTTCATAAAACTACTCGAAGACGTAAATAAGATAAAAGGGATTGAGCGCATCCGTTTCATGACGAGCCACCCAAAGGACGCCCATAAGGAACTATTCAGGGCCATGCGCGATCTCGATAAAGTCTGCGAGCATCTTCATCTGCCGCTGCAGTCAGGCTCCGACCGTATCCTGAAGCTTATGAATAGAAGGTATACTTCCGGAAAGTATCTGAACTTAGCCGAAGAGTACAAGAGGATAGTCCCCGGGGGCAGTCTCACGACCGATATAATAGCGGGCTTCCCATCCGAAACAGATAGTGATTTTAAAAAGACATGCGTTATAATGAAGGATGTCGGCTTTGACAGCTCCTATACGTTTAAATATTCGCCGCGCGAAAGGACAAAGGCTTCGGAGCTGGCGGATGACGTGCCGGATGATGTAAAGGCCTCGCGCCTTAAGTCTCTCAGCGAGCTTCAATGCGGTATATCGGAAGAGAGAAACAGACGCCTGACGGATAAAGTGGTCGAGGTGCTGGTCGAGGGAGTAAGTAAAAAGGATGGAGAGATTCTGACCGGGAGGACCGGGACAAATAAACCGGCTGTATTTAAAGGAAGCCGGTCTCTCGTTGGAAGATCAGTGGATGTCGAAATAGAATCTGTAACTGCGTATGCGCTCAGGGGGAGGATAGTAAGATGAAAGGGGCGTTATTACCGGCGCTGGTATCGATCATTATTTTTGCTCAATTATCGCCTGCAGGCGCCGCGGAGTCAGGCTATGCACTCGCCGAAAAGTATTTTCTCGAAGGAAATTATAAGTCGGCCATATCGAAATCCGACGAGCTTATAGACTCCGGATCGGGCAGGAAGGATGAGCTCTATTATCTTAAAGGGCTAAGCGAACTGAAGGTCAATAAGTTCAGCGCCGCTAGAGCCAGTTTTAACTATATAATATCGAACTATTCGTGGTCAAAGAAAGTATTCGACGCGCGCCTTGGCCTGGGTGATTCGTATTTCCTGGAAGGCAATAGCGCAAAAGCGGCCGGTATCTACGACGATATGATCGAGAGGTATCCAACAAATAAGAATATCGCCATAGTTTACAGCAGGTTGAGCGCCCATTATGCCGGGACGGGCGCTCGCAATAAGGCGGATTCTTATCACGCCATGGTCAAGTCGAAGGCGCCGCACAGTTTCGAAGCTAAGTCCGCGCCGGTCACAAACCCTAAATCTCAATCTCAAGGCCCAGCCCCGGCAGGCCGCGCCGCCATCTTTTCCGGCTCCGATGCTAAGAAAGACGGATATTCTGTGCAGGCAGGGTCTTTTAGGAGTAAGAGAAACGCTGATAGACTGGTAAAAAAACTCGCGGCGCACGGTTATAAAAGTTACGTGGAGATATCCGTATCGGCCGGCGATAAATTTTACAGGGTCAAAGTAGGAAAACTGGTATCGAAAGAAGAAGCTTCCAGGATAGCTTCGAGACTGGAATCGGACGGTTACCTTGCCAAGATCTGCACTGATACCGCATGCCAGTGAAGAGAATCCGCGAAAATAAAGTCATATTACTCATAGTCGGGCCCACCGCTATAGGCAAGACCCGCCTCGCCATTACACTAGCCAAAAAGCTCCAGGGCGAAGTCATATCCTGTGATTCGATGCAGGCCTATAAAGGTATGGATATCTTAAGCCAGGCTCCGTCGAAGGATGAGAAGAAGGCCGCAAAACATCACCTGGTTGGAATTCTTGACCCAAAGAGAGAATACAGCGCGGCAACCTTCAGGAAAAAGGCCATGCCGGTTATAGCGGCTATCTTAAAGAGGAAGAGAGTGCCAATAGTCGCAGGAGGCAGCGGCCTATATGTGAGGGCCCTTGTAGACGGCCTCTTTCCGACAACCGCGGCTGATATGAAATTCAGGGAGAGGATGCAGAGATTCGTCTCGCGTAACGGATCCCAAGAATTACACGACCGGCTTTTGAGGATCGATCCGGGTTCCGCCCGGCTCATCCACCCTAACGATGTCAGGCGTATAATAAGGGCGCTCGAGATATATGAAACGACCGGTCGCACGATGACGGAGCTGAAGACCGCGACCAGGCCCTTAAAAGACCGTTACGATATCAAAATATTCGGGCTTATCGCCTCCAGAAAGAAGATATATTCCCGGATAGATTCCCGCGTCGATAAGATGTTTGATTGTGGAGCCGTGAAAGAGGCCGGGAAGCTTGCGAAGAAGAGAATATCGAGAACAGCGGAGACTGTTCTTGGTTTCAGAGAGATAAAGAGATATTTGAATGGCGAATATGACCTGGAATACGCAAAAGATCTTGTTAAGATGAATACCAGGCGTTTTGCCAAGCGTCAGCTCACGTGGTTTCGTTCGGATGGCAGGATAAAGTGGTTTGACATTACCAGGAATAAAGAGGCAAAGATCGTGAGACGCATAATAAAAGAGGTCCGTTAGCATGGAGCGGGCTATGATCGTAACGGTAGATTTCGGCAAGAGGGAATCATGGACGGCCGAGGAACGATCGGCCGAGCTCGCTGAGCTCGCGGAGTCGGCTTTTGCCAAAGTGGTACGCCGGGAGATAGTGCACAGGCATGAACCGTCGAGCGCGTCTTTTATAGGCAGCGGTAAAGCCGGGGAACTGGCCGCGATAGCCTTAAGCGAGAAGATAGACGTCGTGATATTTAATAACGACCTGACCGCTTCCCAGCAGAAGAATCTCGAGGATATAATAAACACGAAGACGATCGACAGGACGCAGCTCATCCTGGACATATTCGCGCGGCGTGCCCATTCTAACGAGGGTAAACTACAGGTAGAGCTTGCGCAGCTCAAGTATATTCTGCCGCGGCTGATGGACCAGGGGCTCAGTATGTCGAGGCCCGGAGGAGGAATCGGGACGAGTGGCCCCGGAGAACAGAAGCTAGAAACGGATCGCCGCACGATAAAAGCGAGAGTCTCCAAGCTTACAAAGGACCTTGCCGCGCTTGGCAGGAGGCGAGATATGATGCGGACCAACCGTTCGCGCCATTCGCTCCCGACCATAGCGATCGTGGGTTATACCAACGCCGGGAAGTCTACTCTGATTAACGCTCTTACAGGTTCCGATGTCGTAGTCAGGAATAAGCTCTTTGCCACACTCGATCCCACCGTAAGGAAACTCGTGATGCCCAATAACCAGAAGGTGCTCTTCATCGATACGGTCGGCTTTATAAAAGAGCTTCCGCACCATCTGGTCGAAGCGTTTAAGGCGACGCTCGAAGAAGTGACCGAGGCGGATTTTCTCCTGCATATTGTCGATGCAAGCCATCCTAAAGCCATGGAACAGGCGGAAGCGGTATATGAAGTATTGAAGGAGATAGGAGCGATAGATAAGCCTACGATCACCGCTCTCAATAAGACCGATAAAGCCGAAGGTAGAGCTGCGGCGGAGAGCCTTAAGGGCCGGTTCAGCGACCCGGTGGCGATATCCGCCATTAAGAAGGATGGACTTGACCGTCTTATATCGAGGATCCTCCATTATATAAAAGACTCTACCGTAGTCATCAATATAAGCATCCCGGCCGGTGATGTAAAGACGCTTAACCTTATCCATGAGAACGGCTTCATCAGGGATCAGAAATACCGGGGCGAGGAGCTCCTGATCGAGGCAGAAGTCCCCATCCGCCTCAAAGAGATGCTGGGCAGGAGATTTTGCGGAAAATAATCTTGACATTTAGCACTCATTGATGTAGAGTGCTAATACAAGGAAGAAAGCAAAGATGATCAAAGAATTGAACGGAAGACAGCAGGGGGTGCTTGAGATTATAGTGCGCCGCTACGTCGAGACGGCGGAACCTGTGGGGTCACGCTATATCTCGCGAAAACTGAACCTGTCGAGCGCCACGATACGCAACGTGATGGCCGACCTTGAGGATTTGGGATACATAATGCAGCCGCATACTTCAGCCGGCCGCTCGCCTACGGATAAGGGGTACCGCTACTACATCGAGAGTCTCATGCATTTAAAGAATGTCAATATGCTGGAGGCGAAACGCTCCGTAAAAGACCAGTATGGCGAAGCGGTGCGTTCCATTGAAGATGTCCTGGAGCGCACGTCATACATGATATCGAACGTGACAAATTACGTCGGATTGACACTCTTTTCGCAATACGATAAGTTGTATCTTGACGGCACAAGCCATATAATAGAGCAGCCGGAATTCCGCGACCTGAGAAAGCTCTACGCATTGCTGAAGTGCCTTGAGCATAAGAGCGAACTGCTGGACCTCCTGAAGAATGATTTCGAGACAGAGGGCGTAACCATACACATAGGTAAGGAGAATTTTTCGAACTCATTGAACGACTGCAGTATTGTGACTAAGGGCTACAAAGTGAAAGGCAAGACATCCGGAAGGCTTGGCGTTATCGGTCCGAAGAGGATGGTATACGAAAAGGTCATCCCTATGGTAGAATTCCTGGCGGATACGGTGACCGGCATATTCGATGAAATGGAGACATAAGATAAGTGGCACATAATAAGAACGCCCATAAAGATAAGAATGATAAAGACCCGGCGAGCGTAAGCCCGGCCGCCCAACCGGCGCCCGAAGAGAATCTTGTCACTATCGCGAAAGAGGAATACGAAGCGTTAAAGGCCAAAGCTGAAGAGCGGGACGCTTTCAGCGATAAGTACGTCCGAGCCCATGCTGAATTTGAGAATATAAGGAAACGCCTGGAGAAAGAGAAGGCCGATTTCATAAAATACGCGAACGAAAGCCTGATCTTCGACCTCCTTCCGATAATAGATAATCTGGAGATTGCCGAAAAACATATCAAGGAGGCAAAGGATTTTAAGGCGGTGCAGGATGGAGTGGATATGATCCAGCTCCAGATACAGGGTTTTTTGAAGGATATCGGGCTGGAACGGATTAAGACGATCGGTGAGAAGTTCGATCCTCACATGCATGAACCGATCGAGACCGTCGAGGCCCATGACAGAGAAGAAGGTACGATCACCGACGAATTAAAGCCGGGGTATAAGCTTAACGGTAAGCTTATGAGGCCCGCATCGGTGAAGATCGTAAAAAATAGCACATAGGAGGTGTAATATGTCAAAAGTCATAGGAATAGATCTCGGTACTTCAAATTCGGCGGCAGCATACATGGAGGCGGGCCGTCCGGTGATAATACCGTCAGCCGAAGGCGCCGGAGTGGCCAGCGGAAAGGCGTTCCCGTCGTTTGTAGCTTTCACCAAGGACGGCCAGAAGTTGGTCGGTGAGCCGGCAAAGAGGCAGGCTTCGATCAACCCTGAAGGCACGATATTCGGCGCCAAGCGCAAGATGGGCACAGACTTCAAGTATAAGGTATATGGAAAAGAGTATACTCCTCAACAGGTATCTTCATTCCTTCTGCAGAAGATAAAGCAGGATGCCGAGGCTTATCTTGGCGACACTGTGAATGAAGTGGTCATCACGTGTCCGGCGTATTTCAATGATAACCAGCGCCAGGCGACCAAAGATGCCGGAGAGATCGCAGGATTAAAAGTATTAAGGATAATCAACGAGCCGACCGCGGCATGCCTGGCGTACGGCCTCGACAAGGCAGGAAAAGAGCAGAAGATAATGGTGTTCGATCTCGGCGGCGGCACGCTGGACGTAACCGTGCTCGAAATGGGATGGGACGATGAGCATAAGGCGGCGACGTTTGAAGTAATGTCGACATCCGGTGACACACAGCTCGGCGGTACCGATATGGATAATACGCTCGTTGACTATATAGTGAAAGAGTTCAAGAGGGAGACGGGAATTGACCTCAAGAACGACAAGATGGCGGTTCAGCGCGTAAGGGAAGCTGCCGAAAAGGCCAAGGTCGAGCTGTCGAGCACCCTGTCGACCGATCTCAATCTGCCGTTCATCACAGCAGACCAGACGGGCCCGAAACATCTTACGATGACACTGAACAGGGCCAAGGTCGAGGAGCTCGTTCAACCCATCATAGATCGCTGTAAGCATCCGATAGAGCAGGCGTTGTCGGACGCTAAAGTCACAGCTAAAGATATAAGCAAGGTTATACTTGTGGGCGGCCCCACAAGAATGCCGATAGTCCAGAAGTTTGTCGAAGATTATGTGGGTAAGAAGATCGAGCGCGGGGTCGATCCTATGGAGTGCGTGGCATTAGGCGCCGCGATCCAGGCGTCGATCATGAAGGGCGATACGAAAGATGTGCTGCTTCTGGACGTCACGCCGCTTTCACTTGGGCTTGAGACGCTCGGAGGCGTGAATACAAAGCTCATAGAGCGCAATACGACAGTTCCGACCAGGAAGAGCCAGATATTCTCTACTGCCGCGGATAACCAGACAGCGGTCACTATACGTGTTATCCAGGGCGAGCGTCAGCTGGCTGAAGGCGAAGGCAATGTGGAGCTCGGCAGGTTTGACCTGATAGGCATACCGCCGGCGCCGCGAGGAATTCCCCAGATAGAAGTCGGATTCGATATCGATGCCAACGGCATCGTGCACGTCTCGGCCAAGGACCTTGGCACAGGTAAGGAACAGTCGATAAAGATCACTGCTCCCAAAAAACTGTCCAAGGAAGAGATCGATAAGATGATCAAGGACGCCGAGAAGTATGCCTCCGAGGATGCTAAGAAGAAGGAAGAGGTCGAGCTTGTCAACCAGGCGGATTCTCTGGCGTATTCGACTGAGAAGTCATTGAAAGAGTTCGGCGATAAAGTGAGCCAGTCAGACAGGGCAGATATAGAGTCGCGTCTTAATGAACTTAAGCAGGCTATAAAAGAGAAGAACCTGCCGAGCATCAAGCGCGGCATGGAAGATCTTACGAAGGCCGCTCATAAACTGGCTGAAGAGGTATATAAGAAGACTGCGGGTGCCGGTAAGGGCCCGGGTGCACAACCGGGTGGACCCGGCGCCGGAGAGCCCCAGCAAGGCGCTCCCGAGCCCGGACAGGAAGCCCCGGGCCCCAAACAGGGCGAAGAGATCATAGACGCTGAATATACAGCCGAGAACGAGGACGATAAGAAGAAAAAGAAATAATGGCAAAACGCGATTACTACGAAGTCCTCGGCTTAAGCAAGACGGCTAATGCGGACGATATAAAAAAAGCGTACAGAAACCTTGCGCTCAAATACCATCCGGATAGGGTAACTCCCGATAAGAAGAAAGAGGCCGAGGAGAAGTTCAAAGAGATGTCCGAGGCCTACGAGGTCCTCGTAGATAAGGAGAAGCGCGCCGGTTACGACCAGTACGGCCACGCAGGCGTTGAGGGCTCGTTCAAGCAGGGCGGCTTCCAGTGGCAGGACTTCCATCACTACGACGACCTTAAGGATATCTTCGGCGGCGCCGACGTAAGCGACCTCCTGAGAGGATTCGGTTTCGGCGGCGATAGCTTCGGATCTTCCCGTGGGTCGCGCTCAAGCCGCGGATCGGATCTCGAATACCAGCTTGAGATATCATTTGATGAGGCCGCTTTCGGCGGTGAAGAGACGATCACCATACCGCGTTATGAGACGTGTGAGGAATGCCGCGGCACGGGCGCCAAGCCCGGCTCCAAGAAAGAGCGATGCGCCGATTGCGGCGGCAAAGGGCAGGTCAGATCCTCGAACGGATTCTTCAATGTCGTGCAGGCCTGCCGGAGGTGCGGAGGCGAAGGGTCGATAATAAAGACTCCGTGTCCGTTATGCGGCGGCAGAGGGCGTGTAAAGACAAAGCGTAATATAAAGGTAAAGATCCCTGCCGGCGTGGATTCCGGGTCGAGATTGAGGATCCACGGGGAAGGAGAGGCGGGGGAAAGAGGCGGCCAGCGGGGAGACCTGTACATATTGATCTACGTGAAGGTTCACGAGATATTCGAGCGCCACGAAGCCGATATATATTGCGAGGTACCGATAGCGTATGCCACGGCGGTCTTTGGCGGTGAAATAGAGGTGCCTACTATCGAGGGCAAGATAATGATGAAGATCCCGCCCGGCACTCAGGCCGGCCGGCAGTTCAGGCTGAGGAATAAAGGGATCGCCCATCTTCACGATTATAGTAGGGGCGACCAGATAGTGAAGATACAGATAGATATTCCCGAGGACCTTAATCAGGACGAGAAGAGGGCGCTAAAGGAGTATGCCAGGGTGTCGGCCGGAGACAAGGGGCCGCTGGCAAAGAGATTCGTAGAGAAGATGAAGAGGATACTCAAGTAGATGCCAACGTACGATTATCAATGCGATAAATGCGGCAACCATTTTGAAAAGTTCGAGAAGATGACGGATAAACCGCATGGGAAATGCCCCAAGTGCGGCGGGAAGACCCACCGTCTTATTGGCGGCGGTAGCGGTGTGATATTTAAAGGAACCGGTTTCTACGAGACCGATTATAAGAAGAAGCAGAAGATCGATAAGTCCTGCCCCAAGAGCGAAGGAGGATCCTGCAAGGGATGCCCTTCGAGTGGAAGCTAAACATTGAATAATAGGTCAGCTACCGGAAGTATCCCATTGTCATTGCGAGGAGGATGCCGCAAAACTGTTTTCCGACGAAGCAATCTAGTTTTTTAGATTGCTTCGCCCCTTCGGGGCTCGCAATGACGAAACACTTTCGATAATTGAGCTCTCATCATGAAAGGTAAGACATGGCCGATATAAGACCCTTCAAAGGCGTGGTATATAATAAAAATATAGTTGGAAATCTCTCCAAAGTCGTCGCTCCCCCTTATGATATCATCCCTAAAGATATGCAGAACGAGCTCTATCGCACGAGCCCTTATAATATAGTGAGGCTCGAACTCGGAAAGATGAAGAGCTCGGACTCTTCGCGCGATAATCGTTACACGAGAGCGCGGGAATATTTCGAGTCATGGTTAAAGAATAAGCAGATGGTCCGGGACGGAAAAAGTGCCATCTATGTATATTCTCAAAAGTACAGGGAGGGCGCGAAGGTCATAGATAGGGTAGGTTTCATAGCTCTTATGTCTTTACGCGAGGGAAGGAAGAAGGTCCTGCCGCATGAGAATACTCTCCTGGCGCCAAAAATGGACAGGCTCGACCTGATGCGCGAAGTAAAGGCGAACCTGAGCCCGATATTCGTGCTCTACGATGATAATGCGCACACCATACTTAAGATATTAAAGAAGACGTCTTCGTCAAAGAAGCCGTTTATAGATATTTCGTTTGAGGGCATAAGGAATCGGGCCTGGAAGCTCGACGACGAGGCCCGGATAAAGAAGATCCAGCTCATCATGCGTAACGCCAACACGTTCATCGCCGATGGTCACCACCGGTTTGAAGTGACGCGCATGTATTCCAAAGAGCTCGGTAATACCAAAGCTCCGAAGGCTCTGAGGGAATCTGCCGGATACGTCATGGTATACTTCGTCGAATCGAAAGAGGATATGTTGACGGTGCTTCCGGCGCACAGACTGCCTAAAGACATAGGAGGCCTTAAACAGGATGAGATATTGAAGCGCCTCGGTAAATTCTTTATAGTAGAGAAAGCAGGAAGTTTAAATACGATGATGTCAAAGATGAATACCCTGAGTAATGCTCACGCGTTCGGCATGTATCTCGGCCGGGGGCGATTTTATGTGCTTAAGTTGAAGAAGATGGACGCCCTGAACGGCGCTATTAAGAATAAGCCGAAAGCCTGGAAGGAACTGGATGTCACGATACTGCACCTATTCATATTCCAGCATGTGCTTGATATCCGCGACGACGATGATAACGTAGAATTTGTCACGAGTCCGCGCCGAGCGGCGCAGTTTGTCGACAAAGGTAAATTCAAGGTAGCGTTTTTCCTGAATCCTACAAAGGTCGCCCAGGTCAAGCGGATAGCTTCGCTGGGTGAGAAGATGCCGAGAAAAGCCACATATTTTTATCCTAAGCCGGTTTCCGGTATTGTTATAAATAAGCACTGACCCCTGACATATGTGCGGTATATGCGGCTATATACATTTCGATAATACGAAGCGGCCATCGGAGAATATCCTGAAGTCGATGATGGATACTATCGCCTCCAGGGGCCCCGATGACTCCGGCGTATTCATAGATACGGGCGCCGCGCTCGGCCACAGAAGACTCTCCATAATAGACCTGAAGACCGGCCATCAGCCGATATCGAGCGTCGACGGCACAAAGACGATAGTTTATAACGGCGAAGTCTATAACTTCCTCGAACTTAAGACGGTCCTGCTTGGCAAAGGGCACAAGTTCAGGACAAATTCGGATACCGAAGTCGTGCTCCATGCCTACGAAGAGTACGGCGAGGATTGCGTAAAGCTTTTTAACGGAATGTTCGCTTTCGCGATATGGGACTCCGCGAATAAGACCCTATTTCTCGCCAGAGACCGCTTCGGTAAAAAGCCCCTCTATTACGCCTCATTCGATAACCAGTTCATATTCGGTTCGGAATTGAAAGCTCTCCTGAAGCATCCTTCCGTTAAGAAGGAGATAGATCATAATGCTCTGGGCAAATACCTTGCGTATGAATATGTCCCGAGCCCGCATTCGATATTCAAGAATATCTATAAACTGGAAGCCGGCTCGCGGCTTATGGTAAAGAGCGGCTCCGTTAAGATAGGCCGCTACTGGGATATCAACTTTAATACTCAAAAAAAGTTCGATCATAAAGAAGCCTCTTCACGGATTCTCGAGTTATTAAAAGAGTCCGTAAGAAAGCGTCTCATAAGCGATGTCCCGCTCGGAGTCTTCCTGTCGGGCGGTATCGACTCCTCGGCCGTTGTCTGCATGATGGCCGAGCTCATGAAGCCCAAAGATATAAAGACTTTTTCCATCGGCTTTAAAGAAAAGTCGTTCGACGAGTCATCCGATGCCAGGCGCGTGGCGGAATATTTCGGTACTGACCATCATGAAGAGATCCTGGACCCGAACGTAATGCTCGACGTCTTTCCCAAAGTGCTCGACGTTCTCGACGAGCCGTTCGCGGACTCTTCGATCATACCCACTTATCTTGTATCAAGATTTACCGGAAAGCATGTCAAGGTCGCCCTCGGCGGAGACGGCGGCGACGAACTATTCCTGGGGTATCCGTCTTTCCTGGCGCATAAATTGGATGGCTATCTCGGCTTAGTCCCGGCCTCCGTAAAAAAAATACCCTTTAAACTGCTGCTGAAGTGCGTGAAGCCGTCGAATGACTACATGAGCCTCTATTTCAAGGCAATGCGTTTCTCAAGGGGCCTCGATTATTCCGAGGAGATCCGGCACCAGGTCTGGATAGGATCGTTTACGTCCGCCGAACAGAAAGCTCTGCTAGTCTCCGGTAGAGACGAGTCCCGCGGATCGGATATATACGGTACGACAAAAGGGTTCTTCCGGAACGCGAAAGCGCTTGATCCTCTCGATCGGGCGGCATATATTTATATGAAGACTTATATGACGGATGATATCCTGACAAAAGTCGACAGGGCGAGCATGGCAAACTCTCTCGAAGTGAGGGCGCCGTTCCTGGACACAGAATTTACCGATTACGTTACCGGTATCCCCGCGTCCTTCAAGCTCAGGAACTTCACGACGAAGTGGATATTGAAGGAGGCGTTAAAGGGCAGGCTTCCGGAGCGGAATATCGCTAAACCGAAGCAGGGATTTGCCGTTCCGGTAGCCAGATGGCTTAAGGAAGACCTTAAGGGACTTCTCCTGGACGCTTTTCAAAAGACGAAGATCGAGCGGGAGGGTATCTTCAATTACGCGTATATAGACGGCCTTATTAAAGAGTTCCTGGCGAACAAAAATGATACCAGAAAAGAAATTTGGGCTCTATTTATGTTTGAAATGTGGTATGATAGGTGGATGAAGTAACAAGTAATGACTCAATTTTGTCATTGCGAGACGCCGAAGGCGGCGAAGCAATCTCGTTTTTAGATTGCCACGTCAGAAGATAGTCTAACAATATCTTCCTCGCAATGACGATGAGATGCTTCTGACGGCTGTGGTGTTACAATAATGGTCAAAGGCATGAATAATGCGCGACAAGATACTAAATGAGATTAAAGATGCTTTGATGAAGGGCGACCGTGACGGTGTCGTGAAGGCCACTTCTCAGGCATTTGAGCAGGGCGTAGCCGTAAAAGATATAATAAATTCGGCTCTTGTGGGCGGCATGGACATAATCGGCGCTAAATTTAAGGCCAACGAGATATTTATCCCGGAAGTACTGATCTCGGCAAGGGCGATGCATGCCGGGATGGCAATCTTAGAGCCGCATTTTATAAAGAATGGCATAAAGCCGATCGGGAAAGTGCTGTTAGGCACGGTTAAGGGCGATCTTCATGATATAGGAAAGAATATAGTCGGTATGATGCTGCGCGGCGCATGTTTTGAGATAAACGACCTGGGCATAGATGTGAGCCCGCAGAAGTTCATAGATGCCGCCAGGAGCAAAGATATCGATATAGTCGCGATGTCATCGCTTCTCACCACATCGATGAACGCGATGCGTGATACGATCAATGGCCTTAGCGCGGCGGGCCTGCGCGATAAAGTGAGGGTTATAGTGGGCGGA
>JAHJHP010000032.1 GCA_018823705.1 Candidatus Omnitrophota bacterium
CTATACTTTGCACTTAGGTCTTATTTTTAGAAATATTGTTTCGCCCCCACTCGCTCCCCAAGAAGATTTTTCGGCCTCGTCAGCAGTCCCTCTTCCGCGAGGGACTAGGTGTTACAGCCGAAAAAATCTTCGCTAAAAATATCTGTTGACAACTTATGGCGGTTGAGTATAATGGGAACATTGTTAGCACTCTTTTAGATTGAGTGCTAACAAGCGATTTATGGAAAGTGAAAATATAACCGGAAGGAGGGAGTGAATATGAAGATACAGCCATTGGCGGATCGAATAATGGTGAAGGTCCTCGAAGCAAAAGAGGTGACGAAGGGAGGCATCGTCCTTCCTGACTCAGCGCAGGAGAAGCCGCAGGAGGCAGAGGTGATCGCCGTAGGAAAAGGTAAGGTTACGACGGAGGGTAAAGTAGTGGCTCCGGAAGTCAAGGCAGGCGATAAGATCCTGTTCGGAAAATACTCCGGTACGGAGATAAAAGTTGACGGAAACGAATACCTTATATTAAAGGAAGAAGATATTTTAGCGATAGTGAAGTAAAATTCTACAGGAGGCAGATAAAATGGCAAAGCAACTGTTATACAGCGAGGAAGCCCGCAGGGCGATCCTCAGAGGCGTCGAGCAGCTCGCCAGGGCGGTTAAGGTGACACTCGGCCCTAAAGGGCGGAATGTAGTGCTCGATAAGAAGTTCGGCGCGCCGACCATAACGAAGGACGGTGTGACCGTAGCGAAAGAGATCGAGCTTAAGGACCCGTACGAAAATATGGGAGCGGAGCTCGTAAAAGAGGTCGCTTCAAAGACCTCTGACATAGCCGGTGACGGCACCACCACGGCTACGTTACTTGCCGAGGTCATATTCAGGGAAGGCATGAAGAACGTGACCGCCGGCGCGAATCCGATGGCGCTGAAGCGCGGCATAGAAAAGTCCGTGGAAAGAGTTATCGAGGAGCTTACCAGGCTGGCAAAGCCGATCAATGTGAAGGACAAGAAGGAAGTGTCCCAGGTGGCTTCCATAGCGGCGAATAATGACCACGAGATCGGCGATCTGATCGCTGATGCCATGACAAAAGTCGGTAAAGACGGCGTTATTACGGTTGAGGAAGGCAAAGCCTCGAAGACGGAGCTCGAGCTGGTAGAGGGCATGGAGTTCGATCAGGGATATTTATCTCCTTACTTTGTGACGGATGCGGAGAAGATGGAAGTCTCCCTTGAAGATCCTTATATACTTATCCACGAGAAGAAGATATCGAGCATGAAGGATATCATCCCGCTTCTGGAAAAAGTGGCGAGAGCCGGTAAGCCGCTTCTCATCCTCTCGGAAGAAGCAGAGGGCGAAGTGCTCGCGACGCTGGTCGTTAATAAGATCAGGGGCACTTTACAGTGCGCCGCGGTCAAAGCTCCGGGTTACGGGGACAGGCGAAAAGCGATGCTCGAAGATATAGCGGTACTTACGGGCGGTAAGGCGATAACCGAGGATCTCGGGTTAAAGCTTGAAAACGTGAAGATCGAGGATCTTGGCAGGGCGAAGAGAGTAAGGATAGATAAAGATAATACTACTATCGTCGAGGGTGCCGGCAAGACTGCCGATATCCAGGCCAGGATAAGCCAGATAAAGAAGCAGATCGAAGGTACGGATTCCGATTACGATAAAGAGAAACTGCAGGAGCGCCTGGCGAAACTGGCCGGCGGAGTGGCGGTCATCAATGTCGGCGCGGCAACCGAAACCGAGATGAAGGAGAGAAAGGCCAGAGTCGAGGACGCTCTTCACGCGACAAGAGCCGCGGTCGAAGAAGGCATAGTCCCGGGCGGCGGAGTGGCGCTGCTCAGGTGCGTCGATGCGCTGAATAAGCTTAAACTTTCCGGCGACGAACAGATCGGCGCGGATATTGTAAGGAGAGCTCTTGAAGAGCCTATCCGGACGATAGCCAATAACGCCGGCATGGAAGGCTCGGTCGTCGTGCAGAAAGTAAAAGAGATGAAGATGAACGAAGGATATGACGCCGATAAGGACGCTTATGGTGATATGATCGCGGCAGGTATCATCGATCCGAAGAAAGTCACGCGTTCTGCCCTGCAGAATGCGGCATCTATCGCGTCATTGATGATCACTACCGAAGCGATCGTGACCGATATCCCTGAGGCTGAGAAATCGCCTGGCGGTATGCCGGGTGGTATGCCTCCTGGCGGCATGGGTGGCGGCATGGGCGGCATGTATTAAGAAGAGTATAGTCGGTAGTTTGTAGTTGATAGGACAAGATGGCCCTGAGGTAACTCAGGGCCATCTGCTTTTAATCGCTCGTCTACAGCGAAAATATCCTCGCTCGAACATTATGTTTTTACGGGGCCCTGCCTGCCTGTCTTCTGATAAGCGGGCAGGCAGGCAGGCTGCCACGGCCACGCCTTTTTTCCTAAACGAGGCTCGAGTCCCGTACCCTTGCGCGTAATACTAGTCGATCGTGATAAGCCCCACCCCGTACCGCCTCTTATTCGAAAAAAGGCTTAGGCCGTGTTACCCGTAAAAACATCAAGCGTCACCCACCACGATATTTTCGCCTCCACTCGCTCCCCCGTGAGATTTTTCGGATTACTCGGACGAAAATATTATGGATGCCGCACCTCAGGGCTTTCCGCTCTCTCCCCCAAGGAGATTTTTTGGCTTACTCAGGCGAAAATATCTCATCGGTGACGCACTTCAGGACTTCATGAAGCGGCGAGTTGAATTTTTTCGGCATGGTGCGTAATATACCCGTAGGTGCTCTAAGGCCCATACAGTTAAGAGATTTGCTTTACGTCGAGCGAATATGGAAGTGCGTGAATCTGTACACATAATTCGCTTGACGTAAACCTTAGCGCACGGCGAAAATAATTCATCGCCGCGAATGAAGCCATGAAGTGCGGCAG
>JAHJHP010000033.1 GCA_018823705.1 Candidatus Omnitrophota bacterium
ACGGCACCCATATGATATTTTCGCCTTCACTCGCTCCCCAGGTCAGAGGGGACGTGTCACTTTGGGACACTCCACTTTTAAACAGTACTGGTAGCTACGGATAACTTACAAAAAAGTGGAGTGTCCCAAAGTGACACGTCCCCTAAATCCCACTTACTTTATTAGTTGCTCGACGATCTGGATGGCGTTCAGTGCGGCGCCTTTACGGATATTGTCAGCAGCGATCCACAAAGATATGCCGTTCGGTATCGACTCGTCCTGGCGGATGCGACCAACCAGAGTATCGTCCTTTCCCTCGGCATCTATAGGCATCGGATACCGCTGTTTCGCGGGATCGTCTACAAGCTTCACCCCGGGCGCTACGGCCATAAGGCTCGCCACCTCAGAGGCGCTGATGTGCTTTTCAGTCTCGATGTTTATGCTCTCGGAATGCGCGAAGAATACAGGCACCCTGATGCAAGTCGCATTCACATTGATCGAAGGATCGCCCATGATCTTGCGGGTCTCATGGACCATCTTCATCTCTTCCTTGGTATACCTGTTATCGAGAAAAACGTCGATCTGCGGGATGAGGTTGAACGCGATCTGATATGCAAACTCCACCGGCTTCACCTTCTTCTTCGACAGGAAAACTTTGGACTGGTTCCACAGCTCATTGATCTTCTTCTGGCCCGC
Organism: Candidatus Omnitrophota bacterium; assembly: GCA_018823705.1. Lineage (GTDB taxonomy): Bacteria > Omnitrophota > Gorgyraeia > 2-01-FULL-45-10 > 2-01-FULL-45-10 > CAIMPC01. Next base: position 676 of record JAHJHP010000033.1, read on the forward strand.
TCCCGAGACTGACTGAAATGTGGTGACGACGATCCTCTTTATCCGCGCGGCCCTATGGATCGGCCACAGGGCAACGACCATCTGTATGGTCGAGCAGTTTGGATTCGCGATTATACCATTGTGCTTCTTTATCATCCCGGGATTCACTTCGGGGACCACAAGCGGCACCTTATCGTCCATCCTGAAAGCGCTGGAGTTGTCTACGCATACCGCTCCCGCCTTTACCGCGCTCGGTAAAAACTCAAGGCCCGCGCTCGCGCCAGCGCTGGCAAGCACTATATCCACTCCCTTGAACGAATTGTGGGTAAGTTTCTCCACGGGGTACAGCTTACCATTGAACTTAAGCTTCTTCCCCTCCGAACGTTCCGATGCCAGCAGTTTCAGGTTGTCTATCGGAAACTTTCTCTCCGCGAGTATATTTAAAAAAGAGGCGCCGACCGCTCCGGTCGCTCCCATGACAGCTATATTATGTTTTTTTTCCATACCGGTTTCCTTATAGATTTTCCACTACCAGGTCGCCTACCTCTTCGGTAGAATAACCCATCTTGCCCGCCGCAAGGCTCTTTAGCTTGGTCGAGGCCACCTTTATGACCGAGTTCTCGATCGCTTTCGCGGCTTTATCTTCACCGATATTATCCAGGAGCATCCCGGCGGCGCAGATAGCGGCAAGTGGATTAATCACATGTTTACCCGTATATTTCGGCGCGGATCCCCCTATCGGCTCGAACATGGAGACGCCTGCGGGATTAATATTACCGCCGGCGGCTATGCCCATTCCGCCCTGTATCATCGCGCCCAGGTCCGTTATTATGTCTCCGAACATATTATCGGTGACGATAACGTCAAACCATTCGGGGTTCTTGACAAACCACATCGTCGTCGCGTCGACGTGCGCGTAATCGGTCTCGATGCCGGGATACTCCTTCTTAAGCTCGTCGAACGTCCTCTGCCACAGGTCCCAGGCGTATGTCAGTACATTGGTCTTTCCGCAGAGTGTCAACTTTTTCCGTTTATTGCGCTTTCCGGTAAATTCGAAAGCATATCTCAGGCATCTCTCGACGCCTTTTCTGGTATTATGCGATATCTGAATCGCGACCTCATCGGACTTGCCCTTATTCTGGAACTCTCCCATACCCTTATATAGGCCTTCGGAGTTTTCCCTGACGACTACAAAGTCTATGTCCTCGGGGGTCTTGTCTTTCAGCGGGCAGTAACGAGCATCGTAAAGCTTGACCGGCCTTAAATTAATATACTGGTCGAGCGCGAACCTGGTCTTCAGAAGTATGCCCTGTTCGAGGATTCCCGGTTTCACATCGGGATGCCCTATCGCGCCTAAAAATATAGCGTCGAAAGCTTTGAGGTTATCGAGCTCCTTATCATCTATCGTCTTTCCTGTCTTCAGATATCTCTCGCTGCCGTAATCGAACGCTTCATGCGTATAAGAGAAGCCGAATTTTTTGGAAGAGGCTTTAAGCACCTTCAGTCCCTCGGCGACAACCTCCGGGCCGGTTCCGTCCCCGCCTATAACCGCTATTTTATACACCTGTCACTCCTTCTTTTTATTTTTTGAACTGCTTTTTCTGATCGACGCCATAAGGCCGCCGGCTTTTATTATCCTTTGCATGAAATGCGGATATTTTTCTATCCTGTATGTCTCTTTCCTTGTGATATTCTTTACAAGTCCGGAAGCGATGTCAACAGCCAGAGTATCGCCCGTCTTTACACTCTTTGAGGCCTCGGGAGATTCCACTATCGCCAGGCCTATATTTATACAATTACGAAAGAATATCCTGGCGAAATTTTCCGCTATCACACAGGATACACCGGCCGCTTTTATCGATACCGGAGCATGCTCTCTCGATGAGCCGCAGCCAAAGTTCTTTCCCGCGGCTATGATGTCGCCCCGTCTGACTTTCTTCGCGAAGCCCTTATCCGCGTCTTCCATGCAGTGTTTTGCAAGGTCGGCCTTATCGGTCGTATTGAGATAGCGCGCCGGAATTATCTCATCGGTATTTATATCATCTCCGAATTTAAACGCTTTACCTTTATACATCTATATCACCTCTTCAGGATGGGCTATCCTGCCTTTTATTGCGCTGGCAGCGGCCACAGCAGGGTTTGAGAGATATACTTCGCTCGTCGGATCTCCCATTCTTCCTACGAAGTTACGGTTCGTGGTCGATACGGCACGTTCTCCCTGCGCCAATATGCCCATATGTCCTCCGAGGCATGGCCCGCACGTCGGAGTAGAAAATACGCCGCCGGCATCTATGAATATCTTCGCCAGCCCCTCCCGCATCGCATCCAGATATATCTTCTGGGTCGCCGGGATCACTATCAGCCTCACGCTCGATCGTATCTTCTTGCCTTTCAGGATCTTTGCTGCGATCCTCAGGTCCGAGATCCTGCCGTTAGTGCATGAACCTATGACCACCTGATCTATTGAGACATCCCTCAAGGCCTTTACCGGCTTCACATTGCTGGGCAAGCTCGGGCATGCCACGAGAGGCCCTATTCTTCGGCAATCATACTCTTTCACATCGCGATATTTCGCGTTCTTATCGCTTGAGTAAACTCTGCCGATGCCCGGCTTCGCCTTGTTCTTTATCGATCTGATATACTGCGACGTGATCTTATCGGGAGCTATTATGCCATTCTTGGCTCCGGCCTCTATCGCCATGTTACACATGGTCAGGCGATCTTCCATCGGAAGCTTCTCTATCGTCTCTCCGCAGAATTCCATCGCCATATAACGCGCGCCGTCGACGCCGATATCTCCTATCGTGTGCAGGATAAGATCTTTGCCGCCCACCCACTTATTGAGTTTTCCGCGGAATATAAATTTTATAGACTCCGGAACCTTGAGCCATACTTCACCGGTCACCATAGCGGCCGCTAGATCCGTCGAACCGACTCCGGTCGAGAAAGCCCCGAGCGCGCCGTAAGTACAGGTATGTGAATCTGCGCCGATTATGAGATCCCCGGGAAGCGCCAGCCCGATCTCAGGCAGGAGCGCATGCTCGACCCCCATTTGACCGACTTCAAAATAATGCTTTATGTCGTACTTTCTGGAAAAATCTGCCAGGCGCTTGCACTGGTTGGCGCTGGCCATATCCTTTGCGGGCGCGAAATGGTCGGGTACAAGCGCGATCTTCTTCCTATCAAAGACCTTCTTAGCTCCTGACTTCTCGAACTCCTCTATCGCCAAAGGTGCGGTTATATCGTTGCCCAGGCAAAGATCAACCCTGGCGTCAATAAATTCTCCCGGGTGGATCTTCTTCAGCTTAGTGTGCTTTAAAAGTATCTTCTCGGTTATTGTAAGTCCCATTTTTTGCCTTTATCTTTTTTTGCACGTCATCTAAGAACTGTCAACTGTCAACTGACAACTGACAACTAACTATATCTCCCTCATCATCGCTATCTCTTTACAATTGGGGAAGTACATGCACTTTATGCACTCGCTCCATATCTTGTGCGGCAGGGCTTTCTTATCTATAACCTCGAATCCGAACTTACTGAAAAAGTTCGGCACGTAGGTAAGCGCAAAGACCTTCGTTATCTTTAATTTCTTCGCGTCTTTAAGGCACTCGGCGAGCAGCTTCGAGCCGACGCCTTTTCGCGTCCTGGACGACGCTACCGCCAGGCTCTTTATCTCCGCCAAATCCTCCCAATCGACATTGAGGGCGCAGGCCCCGTAGATACTCTTTCCCTCGGTATATACGAAGAAGTTCCTTATCGTCTCATACAATTCGTTAAGCGAGCGTGGAAGCATCTTATCGCGCTTTGCGTGATAATTGATAAGCTTCTGTATCTTCTTAACATCCTCGACTGTGGCTTTTCTTATCAATTTACGTCCCCTTTGTATATTCGCTTATCTTTGAATCCGCACAGATTATACAAAACGCAAAACCCGCATCGCGGATTTTGCGCTTTACAGGTCCTGCGACCGTGCTTTATTATACCTAAATGGAGCTCATATATCAAGCCCTTAGGAGTCATGGCCGTAAGGGCCTGATGCGCCTCCTCTATTCCGGCTTTTGGACCGATGATGTTCAATCTCTTTGTCACCCTGAATATATGCGTATCGACAGGCATTACAGTTTTGTGGAAACTGAAGAGCAGTACACACGCCGCCGTCTTAGGCCCAACACCTTTAAGGGATCTAAGATACCTGAGGCCTTCGCCTACGTCCGCGCTCTTCAGGCGCGCCAGGCTTATACTGCCCTCGCGACGCTTGATCTCGAGCAGTATCTCTTTGATGCGTACGGCCTTAATATTCGCAAGGCCGGCGGGCCTTATAAGCCAAGCGATGCGCCTCGTATCGGCCTTTATCAGCCCATCCCAGGGCCTGAAATGCCTCTTCAATACGGCAAATGCGCCGAGCGAATTTCTGTCATTCGTATTCTGCGAAAGGACCGTCCGCACCAGCTCATCGACAGGATCCGTGGCCTTGAATGATTTAGGCCGGCCATAAGCCTTGTTCAATAGTTTCAGTACCGTGGTCATCTTTGTGCGGGTATTCATAAATTAGAAGACGATTATAAGCCAAATCCACCCACTCGTCTACAGCGAAAATATACTCCTGACCTTTGCCACACCTTGAGGTCTTCATTCGCGGCGATGAATTATTTTCGCCGTGCGCTAAGGTTTACGTCAGAGCGAATTATGTGTACAGATTCACGCACTTTCATATTCGCTCGACGTAAAGCTAATCTCTTAACCATATGGGCCTTGCGCACCTATAGTAATGCTAGGCACTATGCCGAAAAAATTCAACTCGCCGCTTCATGAAGCCCTCAAGGTTCGGCATCCATGATATTTTCGCCTCCACTCGCTCCCCAAAAGTAAGTAGGAAGACCTAAGCGCGAAGTATATGAGCACGTTGAAAATATTAGATGATATGTTAAAGTGTCAAGCTTTCCGGATATCGTTCGTTTATAATATGATACGAACGCTATTAACCAAAGGAGGAAAGCATGGG
>JAHJHP010000002.1 GCA_018823705.1 Candidatus Omnitrophota bacterium
GACCTCATCCAGCGCTTCTCCGGAGGCCTTATCATAATCATAAATGACGACCTGATGAGGCGCATTTTTACCATCCTCATCACCGATAACATAGGTGTCGAGGACATATGAGACCTTTTCTTTTTTATCCGCGCCTGTATACACGGATAGGCGGATCATTCTGTCTTCGGTAAGCTGGTTCTTAAAGCTTGAGTTCGAATAGTCAAGCTCGATCATCTTGGTGTTATAAGTCCGCGTCTCATCGAGACTGCTGCCCGAGACGCGGCTATAATCGTAAATCGTCACCTCGCCCGGAATATCATCCTCATCGTAACCGGATAATATATAATCGATGCGCTCCTTGCCTTTAGTGGCGCCGGAATAGACGGTTCGCGAGATGATCGTGCTCTCGTTAAGGCCCTCTGTAGAAGGCACTTGCGAGTAAGAACCCATGAAAGAATTACCGTCATCCGTCTTGATCTCTTTAACGGAGCCGACAAACGGATTGGTCTCCAGGCCGCTCACGTCATATGAAATGATTTCAAGAAGTTTGCCGCTTCTAGCATTGTCTCCTTCGTATTTGTAGACATTGATCTGGCCCGGCTTTCCCCCCTGGTCATAATCTTCAAGGGTATAATAGATCCCGCCGGGGCCAAGATTGGCCTCTGGGCTCGACCGCTTCTTCTTCAGCTCAAGATCTTCTTCTTTGGGCTTGTTGATCTTATTTTTGAGATCCTGGTCGAAAGTCAACATGAGGTCTTCCGTGTCCTGTTTCTGGCGGATTATGCCCTCGTGCTTTTCCTGTTGGTCCTGGATATAAGCGGGAGCGAATTTGTTGGACTGTTCTTTTTCCTGGCTCGTGGGGAGAAGTCCCGGAGCTACCGATTTATTTTTATTACTGGAAAGAAGGTCATAGTGCGTTACTTCTGTGGGGATTTGAGGCACTACATTCACCTTATTAGGCTCTATATTATAATAAAAGAGATCGCCAGCCCAGGCTATATCGTACCAAAGGAACGATACCACCAGTAAGCTGGCGATCACTTTCGTCGAGAGCTTTTTGCTTCCGTAATATTCAATCATAATTGTCTCGTCTTGTTAAATACTTTTTAAATATAGAAAATATGTAGCTAAAAAAACCTTTTTAAATGACAATATAAATATATCATATATACGGTATTGAGTCAATAGTGAATTGGCGACTTTTTTATATCTTAACATATTCGAGCCTTCTCATGCTTATCTATACCTTATTTTTATAGGAACGCCCTTAAAATCATACGCTTTCCTTACGAAATTTTCCACAAATCTTTGTAGATTATCATTCAGGGATGAGGCGCTCGCAATGCCCACAACAAACTCCGGAGGTGCCGAACTAGCCTGGACCAGACATTTAAACTTAATCTTTTTGCCATATATCTGGGGGGCGGCATTTAATGCTTTTAGCGTTTCAGCAAGTTTTTCGGATGGAATAGTTGCGTTCGCCCTCTCATAAACCGACCATATGGTATCGAGGCTGTCATTGACATTCCTTCCCGTCTTAGCGGATATAAATACGGTGGGGACATTTCTTATGCCACTCATCTCCTCAATCAGCCTGTCATTATATTTCGACATTTCGGTCTCTTTTACGAGATCCCACTTATTTACCGCGATCACAAGCGGTTTTCCCTTCGTAAGGCACAAGTCTATTATGCGCGCGTCATCCTTCATCAGCCCTTCGTAGCCGTCGATAAGCATTATCGCGACGTCCGAGCGTCCTATCGCCTCTTCGGAGCGGACTCCCCCGTAGAAATCTGCCGCACGGTTTATCTTCGGATTATGCCTTATACCCGCAGTATCTATGAGAACGAAGTCCCTTCCTTTGTAATTGAAATTTATATCGACAGCGTCCCTGGTGGTCCCGGCAATGGTGTGGACGATAACTCTCTCTTCGCTTATCAGAGCATTCAGATAGGATGATTTTCCTACGTTCGGCCGGCCGACGATCGCAACCTTTACGCCTGCAACGCTAACGGGTTGTACAAATCTCTCCATGCTCTTCACCATGTCATCGCACAACTTATCTATCCCCCTGCCATGCATAGCAGAAATCGAGTATGGCTCTCCTAGCCCCAGTTCGTAAAAATCGAGCGCGCGCGAGGCAACGGACTCACTGTCGATCTTGTTCACCACAAGATATATCTTCTTGGACGTCTTCCTGAGCATTGATGAAAACTCCCGGTCACTTGGCATTATACCGGCGGCGCCGTCGGTGACGAATATTATGATATCCGCCTCTTCGACGCCTTTCCGGAGCTGTTTTAATACAAGTTCGGACATTTCATCCTGCCTGGCATCTTCAAATCCTGCCATATCAATGATCGTGAAACTCTTGCCTTTCCACTTGATATCCGCGTGGATCCTATCGCGCGTTGTACCGGAGGAAGATTCCACTATGGCCTTCCTCGCGCCGACGATACTATTGAAGAGGGATGATTTACCGACGTTCGGCCTGCCGACTATAGCCAGTTTTGGCAAATTTTTCTTTTCCATATCACCCATTTTACCATAGACCGCGCTGCAGCGGAACGAAATCCGCTCGATTATTCGTAGTCCGCCAAAAGCTTCCTAACGTATTCATTCTCCGGATTTATCAGCAGGGCCTCTTCCAGTAGTTCCACGGCACGGGCCCGTTTACCCTGCCTGAAATAGAGATTCGCCAGATTTATACGGGCTTTGTCATAGTACGGAGTGACTTTTATCTCCATCAGATACTCGGCTTCCGCCTTTTCCGGCAGCCCCTTTCTCTCATAGATACAACCCAGGCTGTTATGAGCGTATCTTTGAAACGGATTTAACGCTAACGCTCTTTTAAACCTATCCTCAGCCTCATCGCTTCTCAGCTCGGTATCATATACCCATCCCAGGTTAGCCTGCGCCAGAGGAGAGTGCGGTGATCTCTCTGCCGCGTATTCCCAAAAAGAGACTGCGTTCCGAAAATGGCCCGAATAATTGAGGCTCATATAAAATAGTGTCCCCACGATAATAAGCATTAAAAACAGAGCCCGTGTATTTTTTAAGGTCATATTCTTTATCACATCTATCTCGCCCAGGATAATAAATATGCCCAGTACGGATAAATATAGCCTCGATTCAAGAAATATCGCCGATACACCTGTCACCGGACGGATAAAGGTCGGCAGGAGAAACGACAAGAACCAGACAATACCGAATAGTATGAATCCAAAACGCTTCTTTTTTGAAAAGTGAAGGCTCACGCCCGCTATCAGGACCGCCGCAATGCCTGGCATCACAGCCGAATCCTCGATCGTCGGAATAATGGATAGGCCGAAAGGAAATACCGCTTTTCCGGCATACAATAAAAGAGCTGGAGTGCTGATGGCGATATCGCGCAAAGCCGTAATAATAGATAATGTTACCGGATTATGCGACAGGGCATAGCCGCGGGGTATCAACCACAACGCCAGAGCAAAGACCCATCCGCAGGTAAGCGCTTTCAATCCCCGCGCAACCGGCATTCTTCTGAAAACAAAATAGCCGTAAAATACGGCTGCCACAAGGAGCCCGAGCGCAGCCTCTTTAGTAAAGAGCGCAAGTATGAAAAATAGCATGTGACCGGCATAATCTTTCCATCTGGCGTGTTCCATAAAATCCATGAAATATATAAAACTCGTAAGCGCGAAGATGCCCAGTAAAGAGTCATTTCTTCCGGGTATCCACGCTACGGCCGATGTAAGCGCGGGATGCGCCGTAAATATAAGCGCGAAGGAGAGCGCAAGGCTCCTGCTGTATTTTAACTTCAAGAAGAAGAGGAATACCAGGCAGGATTGTATAAGGTGGAGGATGAGATTGGTAAAATGATACCCAAGGCTGAACAATTTATCCAGCTGCGCATCAATTATAAAGGAGACCGTCAGAAGAGGCCTGTAAGAGGCATCGTATTCATGCAATACATGAAATACGTCCTGCTTAAAAGCCTCCATTATATTTGAAAGCTTGCTTATAAATCCATAATTATCCAGGATTAGTATATTGTCATCGAGATAGCTTAGGCCAAAGAATACCGTCCCGGAATACAATAAGATCCCAATGAGAATTATAAGAAGGTAAGGGCGAATCCCGACTAAAAGAAACTCCCCGTGACGTAACAGTTTAGTCATAGAAGAACCTCGTCATTGAGACTGTGTCACAACGACAGAAACACCGTCATTGCGAGGGCCGAAGGCCCGAAGCAATCTTCATCTCACCGTCATTTCAATCTCGTTTAGATTGCCGCGTCAGAAAATAGTCTGGCAACGTCTTCCTCGCAATGACGGAGTTGTCGTCACTATACCACAGTCTCAATGCCGGCCTTTCTCTTGAATATGATAATATATTGTTCGCCCTTCAGCCTGTAATCTTTAGCTTCCGGGCCCCACACATATACGCTCCGGTCGCGTGAAACCATATCCACCGCGCCGGCCACTTCGTAAAATTTCCTGGGGTAAGTATTGACCCAGTCGAATAAAGGCTTTGCCTTGTCCGGATTTACATATCCGTTGAACCACGATGTGCCGACATTGACGCATATCAGATACTCCGACGCGGCCGATTCGACCTCTTTTATGAAACTCGCCTGCATCGCTAAAGCATATGGTGTCTCTTCCAGAAGGGGATACATATAAATGTATTTCACGGGGGCTATCTTGCGCAGATAAAAGTAGATCTGCGGTTCCGAGCCGAGCACTATGACACGGCTATTTTTGCCGGAGTTATTTTCAATATATCGCGCGAGCTCGACCGACTCCGTAAACGGCCCCATATTATATATGTCGCGGCATGCTTCAATGGGATCCATGCGGAAAAGAAAATTCTTCTGTTGAAATATTGAAATGCTGAAAAATAGGATGAATATGCCCGTCATGATCATATTCAGCTTTACGCCCGTGATGCCCCGTTGCGACAGATATTGGCTTACGTAGCGGATTGCGATGCCCGCAAAGAGCGCGAGGGCCGGAAACAAAAAGATAAAATAGTGGTGCCGGAAATAAAGGCCCGGCGTGATCGCAAGAAATGAGGCGACAAATAATCCGCAGATAAATACTGCCTTATCCCGCTCAAGAGCGCTCCACACTCCGGCAAATAGGCCTATTCCGGAAAGAGCCCATACCAGGGGTGAGGATCCTATGATCTTGCCCGATACGTACATAAACGATTCTACTCCGTCGGAAAAAGTGATGAACGAGCAATATTTCGAGGCATATTTGAATATCCAGAACCAGAAGTCGCCGAATGAGCCGCACGCATAGATGTAAAGGCATACGAGCAAAAACGGCACCGTGGAACCCACTAAAAATAGGCTCACTCTTTTCAGCGCCCGGGCCGCAGGTATCGGACGGATTCTTATATCGTTCCACAGCACATAAAAAGCGCCGAATAGTATAAAGAAGACGGCATGCTGTTTCGCGACAAATGCCAATCCGAAGACAAACCCGCTCAATAGCAGGCCGCCTCCCCGGCCGATCAGGGATAGCATGATGAGAGACCCCGAGAGGACCAGAAGCATGACCAGGGGCTCGATATTGAAAGCGAGAGTATACTTTCCGAGGGTCAGCAGGGCAAATGCTATGGCCGCCATGACTCCGGCATATGAGCCGAACATACGCCTGGCCAGCAGGAAGACGAGCACTATCGTAACGGCGGTTATAACTAGGAGCCCCATATGTATGCCGTAGGGCGTCTGCCCGAATAGCGCCATAACTGCGGCATAGACAAAATATATCGCCGGCAGCTTCATGCTGTAAGCGCTCGCGTATAAGGGCTCTCCCTGCATGAGAAGCTGCGCGATATACGCATACTCCCCCTCGTCGCGTTCAAGGGGGATGTCGAGTAGGTGAAGTTTGATAATGCTTACGGTGATGACTACGGCAAGGACAACGCACCACGAAAGGACTCGTACATATTGTTTCGTCATCATGTTTCTTTGGGTTTAAAAATGTATCTCTCTTTGGGATGAAACAAAACATTTTTTGGAAAATAGGCGCGGTCTATATTTACTTAGCGGCCTTCTCCAGCCATACGTGTCGTTTATACGATCTTCTGACGCAAAAACCTTTTTCGCGCAGGTAAGGGAGTGAGTCCTCGCGCTCTCCTTCGCTATGTAACTCCAGCAGTATATTCCTCGCTCTTGAGAGCGTCTTCGTGGCTCCCCGGAACATCTGCGCCGCGGTATCTTCAATATCGACCTTTAACAGGTCGATTGCGCCAATACGACTATTATTCAGGCAGTCATCCAATGTCATAGACTTCACGCGCCTGTTTTCAGCGCACCCGCTTGAAATCTTAGCATTGTTCGCTCCGAAGAGAGGGTCATCATAACTCAGCTCTACCATACGGCCTGTTTCAGGCCCAAGCACCGCCGTTATGGGCACGAATCTTGCCTTAAAACGCTCCGGCAACGCGGCTAACGTAAAATCAATTGCCTCCTGCATCATATCGATACCGTAAACGGTTGCTTGCCCGTTGAGATAAAACCACCAGCGCACCGTCATCCCGACATTGATGCCGCAATCTATTATTAAGGGCTCTTTTTCTTTTCTGATATTTCCTTCGATCCCTCTATCCCGAAGCGTACCCTGCAAAATATTATCCCGGATACTAAAAAGTTCGTCTTTACGCGATATAGTGCCAAAGATCGGCAAGGAAACGGGTAAATTGAATAAATCCCATCTCTTAAAATAAAAACGGAGCAAGTTCCTGATGCCAAAGATTCTTCCGAACGCCATAAAATTACACAATCGGGGGACACAATACCTATTTCCCGCATTACTCATATCGCAAGGCCTCTATCGGATTCAATTTGCTAGGCGGCACAATCGCACAATCGGGGGACACAATACCTATTCTATTCGGGGGACACAATACCTATTAATTTCTCTTTTTGCGCCCCGCTCTCCTCTTCTGAAGATTGACATTCAGAAGAGTTTCCAATTTCTTTATAAAAGAATTGCATCCCAGGGGACGTCCTGTTCGTTCATGAAGCTGCATCAATCTAACATCGTCTTCTTCTGGTGCCGTATCAAGAAAATTTTTCCAGTCCCCTACCAGCTCTCTCAATAGACTATCCTTTATCATGAAATTATTCTCAACTTTCATATGGTGTCTGGCACTTGACCACTTATAATCCCATGGCTTCTTGACGATCTTTGCTTTTACGGGGTTTAAAAGTATGTAGCGTATTGCGGCTAATAAGTATTTTTCATCCAAAACATACGACGAGAACCTTCCTTGCCATAGATATCCTCTCCACTTCTCCCTGAAATTAATAAATCTTGTATAATTACGGTGAGTTTCGCCTACAGCCTGGGATAGGCTTCCGCCTTCATGAGGTGTTGTTATGAGATGCACATGGTTGGGCATCAAGCAATAAGCCAGAATATCTACTTTAAATCTCTGCGAATAGCTATTAAGCAGTCTAAGATATTCGCTATAATCGCCTTCGTTAAAGAATACTTGCTGGCGGCGATTACCTCTCTGGATTATGTGGTGGGGAAATTCAGGGACAATAACTCTTGCTATTCTTGCCATGGATTAATTTTAATTGCTTTCTCTATCCCTGTCAAGATAATTAGTATTGTGTCCCCCGATTACGGTCGATTACGATTACGAAGATTAAAAATTAAAGCTTGTTTCAAATCCTAAAACCAGAGCATCCCCGATATTACTTTGTCCGTTCGGATTTATTATATACTGTATGTCGGGCGTGACGTAGCACCACGGCCCCAGCTGGAACCTATGGTTCAATTCGAGGATCATCTCATTACTCTGGCCTTGTAGCTTGTCGCTGAAATGCCCGAGGACAAAACAGAAAGCCGTAACATCGCGGCTACGGTTAGGCGGGAGGCCCTGATAAACCAGGCCTGTTACGATCTCGTACGTCTGTGTATTTATGTTATCCTGGGGAGCAAGGCTAGCGCCGCCCCATACCGTAAGCCCTTTGGGCCTGTCAAGCGACACAGCACTCTGCTGGTTATAAGGTTTTTTAAGGCTCTGTACGACCATTGCGCCTGACGCCATGTCGGAAGGGCTTTCATATTCAGGCCAGTCGCCCTTATATATCATCTTATCGGCCAGAAGATAGAAGCCGTAATTACCGTGCCAGCGCTTGCTGGAGTTCGACAGATCGGTAAATTGGCTCGACTCATAATAGCTTCCGAAGGATATGCTTCCGGGTAGGACCAGATCTCCTCTCTCCTGTCCATGCCTGTAAGTGAGCTGCCCCACCGCGAGATAACCTTTGTCCATGTCAAAACTGAAGTCCGCGCCATGATTATTGATCTTTGCTACCTTCGGATCGGCATTATAAAGCCCGGCGATAAGGTGCCAGTCTTTGTTAGGCTGATAGGTGACCCTCGTACCCCATGCGGCGATACTATAATGCGGGAAAAACACATTGGCAGGGATGGCAGATAATCTTCCGTTGATCGCGCCTGTCAGATAATACTGGAACATGGGCGAGACGGCAAAAATATCTCCGGCAAAGATGCGGCCGACCTCGAAGTTGAACATATCATCAAGTATTGACAGAGAAAGGTTGAGCTCACCAAAAAAGTAGTTCCCGGAGGTAAATACCTGCTGCGGGCTATAGAAAGACCCTATTGCCGCCGATATATCGCGTCCGGTAGCCAGAAAATTGCTTACCTTTAGCACCAGCCCATTTATGGAAGCTATCTTCTCAAAATCAAGCGTACCGGCAAGAGAAAGAAATCCGGAATATTTAACAACCTGTTTGAGGCCGCCAGTAGGATTGCCGCCTATATCCGTAGTATAGTTTGAGGATACGGAGATGCCTGCTTTCTCGAGTGAAGGGCGAAGGCCGGCCCAGTTGCCTGTGGCCGTCTCCTGGGATAGCCAGCCGTTAATCTTCGCAGTACTGAAGATCTCATCTCTGTCACTTGCGGCAAATGCGGAGTTTGCCGCAAGGACACAGCATAATGTCATAGCGGCCGCTATTATTTTATTCATGCTCAGCGTTTAAAATATACTTTAATTTTAGATACGTCGTCTTTTTCCTTTGCGATCGCCAACATGAGAAGAAGGCGCGCCTTTGCCCCCGTCAGGTCGCCGCCTAATATGGCTCCGTTCTTTTCGAGCGTCTCGCCGCCACCCTGGTCGCCGTACATTGGCCACACCCCGCTGTGATAAACTCTGGTGGTTATGACAACAGGTATGCCTTTGGCCATCGCATATTTGATGGCTTCATAAACTTCAGCATTGACATTACCCGCACCCACGGCATCCATCACTATACCCCTTGCACCGTGGTCCGCGGCAAAGCGCACGAGCGAGCCGTCATCCCCGGCGAATGTGCTTAGGAGAGTCACGTTCGGTAATTTATCGGGAATGGGAAGCCTTTGCCGTGCGGGGGCGTCATTATAATGGATAACTTTCCCCATTGCTATATACCCCAGATATCCTTTCTCTCCGGAGTCGAACGTCTGGACATTGGTCGAATTGGTCTTCACCACGTTTCTCGCGGAATTGACATACTCATTAAGTGTTACGGTAACACCCCAATCTTGCGCCTCTTTCGAGCATACCTGCGTTACGGCGTTCAGGATATTCGCCGGTCCGTCCGGTGATACATCGGAGGCATCACGCATTGCCCCGACAAATGCTACGGGCTTATCGCTCTTTAGGGTAAGGCCGAGGAAGTATGCCCCTTCGGCCATCGTATCGGTGCCGTGGGTAACGACCGCTCCTTTTACTTTGGCCTCGGCAAGGCGCCCATCGACGGTCTTAGACAACTTTGCCCAAATCTCGGGCGTCATCTGAGAACTGTCGATGTTACATAAGTTAACTACCTCTATATTGGCGATCTTGCCAAGGCCTGGAACGGCTTCGATAAGATCTTTGCCGGATACTGCGGGAACGGCGCCGCCGGTTTCCGGATCGGTCTTCTCGGCTATCGTCCCGCCAGTAGTAACTATGACGACCGTCGGCATTTCCGCATACGAACTCGCGACAAAAAATACGCATAACACAATGCAGCAGACCAAAAAGCCGCTGTATTTCATCGCTTTCATAACCCCTCCCTTGACTATTATACCGCTTATATCAAACCTATTATCAGGCTGCCCCAGACTGTCAGGATCACGTTCGCAAAAGCATATGGAGCGGCGTAGCCCAGCACGGCCAGCGGGCTGCCACCTGACGCTTCTATTATGACATTGAGTGAGGCGGTACAATTATGCGAGCCGGTCGCCGCACCAAAGAGTAGTACAGGATTCATTTTGAGGACTTTCAGTCCAACGAAGAGTACGGCAATTATAGGTAGTGTCGTCACCGCGATACCCCCGAGAAATACGGTTAAACCTGTCGTCCTGACTGCGCTCAGCGCTTCGGGCCCTGCCGTGATGCCCACGCAGGCCACGAAAAGATTCAGACCAAGATCGCCAAGGATCCACTGCGCGCCGCCGGGGATCTGCCCGAAGGTCGGATGCAATGACCTGAGCCACCCACACAAAAGCCCCGCGACAAGGACTCCGCCGCCCGCGACCAGCGTTACAGGAATACCGAAGACCGGCACGACTACGAGCCCCAAAAGCAAACCAGCGATACAACCCACTGCCACGGTAAAGAGGTCGGTGATGGTTGTTGGCCGCTCGGCGTATCCCAGAAACGCGGCCACTTTTTCCACATCTTCTTTGGCTCCGGTAATCTGGAGTATGTCGCATTTATGCACCACGGTCCCGGGCATAATGGGCAGTTCGTGCCCCTGTCTTGTCGCCTTGCGCAAATAAATCCCGTGGGCAAGCTTTAGCTGCCCAAGCTCGCCGAGCGTCTTGCCGGCGGCTTCTTTAGCCAAAACGCAGACATCCATAACTTCGCCGGCTACGTCGATAACAGCCGCGCGATCGACCTCGGGCCCCATTAGATCGTCGGCATGCACCAGATGGGTAGTCGGGCCCAGCACTAAAAGCGTATCCTCGCGCGCCACGATAGTTTGCGGTGTGCTCTCGATAAGTTCTGCTCCCCTTTTTATCTTATCTATCGCCACCCTCCCGGGAAACAGGGCCTCGATCTGGGCAATACTCTTACCTATAATAGCGCCGTTGAGGGCCGTGTAAGCCCTCATATCCAGCCGGCTCGTCCAGGAGAAAGCCCCTTGCCCATCCTCTTCGGACGCGGAGCCGCCCATCTTGGCTTCCAGCTTCTTCGCTTCAGCTTTGAGGTCTATCTTTAGGAGTATGGGCGCCATCTTGAGCAGAATGATTGTACCCGCTGTGCCGAAGATATAAGTGATGGCGTATGCGACTGCCATATTGGAATCGAGCGTTTTCTTAGCGTCCTCGGAAATGGCCAGCTGTTTGACCGCGCCCCCTCCTGTGCCAAGGGCGGAGGAGGTCGTCATGGAGCCGGCGAACATGCCGGCGGCAGTGCCTTTGTCTAAATGCATCGCTTTACCTATGAAGATAACCGCCGCGAGCGACGTTACAGCAACCACGAGCGTCAGCCAGAGATAGTTGACGCCCTCTTTCTTGAGCGAGCCAAAGAACTGCGGCCCTACCTTATAGCCTATCGTAAATATAAAAAGTGTGAAGCTTATATTTTTTACCAGCGGCGGGAGCGTTATACCGACCTGGCCGACGACTATGGCCGCCAGCAGGATAGACGCGGTTGAGCCAAGCGTGAAACCGAATATCTTGAGCCGCTTGCCCGCAAAATATCCAATAGCGAGCGCCAGGAACAGCACTATCTCCGGATTATTCCGCATCGTATCCAGAATATCACGCACCATGCAAACCTCCTATTTTGTAACAGCTCAGTTTCAGGAGTAACTCAACGGAAGAGCGGTCATTGCGAGGAAGCTGCTGTTAGCCGTTATGCTGACGAAGCCTGCCTACCTGCAAGCAACGACAGTTGGCAGGCAGGCAATCTCTAAAAGCGGGATTGCTTCGTCGGAAAACAGTCCTACAGCATCCTTCTCGCAATGACAGGGTTCTTCTATGACTGAACTGTTATCCTACTTTTTGGACTCTTTCCACGTAGTGTAATAATCCTCGAGCAGCTCGCTTATGCCTTTGCCGATCGACCCATAGGCGCTGTCGTCAAGATTGGCCAGCGACACCCTGACCGACATGTTCGGCGCGTCGAATCCGCCGCCGTCCATAAGGACGATCGACTTCTCATCCGCAAGCCGCCAAACGAAATCTATCGGCTCGAAACTTTCTACTAAATAACCCGCAAAATCCGCGCCATAGCGCGTTTTGGCAAGCTTCGGTATGTCGATAGTTGTATAGTAACGGGCGTCGTATTCGTCGTCCGGGGCTTTTACGCCGACCGCGGAGTAGAGAGTCTCGAAGCGCTTTTTAACGATATCCTGGGTCATCTTCTTATAAACGCCTTTTTTATCCATCAGGCAGTGCAGCGAGAACATCACCATCATCACCTGCTGGGGCGTCGAAAGCCCGGCGGTATGATGCAGTGCCACCGAACGGGAATCGGCTACCATGCGATCGATCAATTTCATATGGTCCGGATCCAACTCAACGGTGCAATAACGGGCATGGAGCTCTTCCTTGTCGGGGGCCGGCAGGGCCGCTATGCGCTTATCGAAAACGTTATCCTCGTGTATGCCTATGACCCCCAGACGCCATCCGGTCGCTCCGAAATATTTGGAAAACGAATATACGAGGATCGTGTTGAGCGGAGCCGCGGCGGCAAGCGACTTGAAACCGTTGACGAATGTACCGTATACGTCATCGGTAAGCACTATGAGATCTTTTCTGCGGGTCTTCACCATCTCCGTTATTTTGTCGAGCGACTTCTGTTGCATACTGACGGACGTGGGATTGGAAGGATTAACCAGGAAGAACGCTTTGACGGCGGGGTCGGCCAGTTTTTCAAGTTCCGCGTCCGGATACTGCCAGTCCGAATTCTCATCCTGCCTGATCTCTATTTCGACAAGTTCATAATCATTAAGCCGCGGTATCTCTATATATGGCGTGAAGATCGGCGTTCCGATCGCGATCTTGTCGCCTTTATGTATCAATTTATTTTCCGAGAGGCTCGTGAAAATATAATCCATGGCCGCGGTACCGCCCTCTGTCGCAAATAGATCGAATTTTCCCATCGGCGCGCCGCCGAACATCTCCTGTTCAAGATACTTATGAACAATACGTTCGCATATCTCGAGCATCCTGTCGGGGGTGGGATAGTGGTCTCCAAGAACGGCATCGACCATCTCGTTTAAGAATTCGCCGCCATCTATCTTCAGGACGCCGCAGACGTAAGCAAGTGCCTCGGTGAGAAAAGCGGCACCGGGCGAACCGGCGTTCCTGGCGAGATAATCCCTGAACCTCTCGAGCAGCCCGTCCTTCTCAGCAACCGTCCCAAGGCCGGGCCTGTGAGGAGAGCGCTGGGACTCCGACAACGCGAATATGCCGAACTGAAAAAATCCTTCTCTTGGCGCTATGGCAACCCAGTTTGGATTGCCCCTTCCGGCATTTAACATTATTCTCTCGCGGTGTGTCTGGGCCATGCTGATAAGTTTGTTCTTCAGCTCAAATGGGCTCAGAGATTCATAACCTTTTTCTTCGTTCGAACGCTGCATAACATACTCCTTTCCAAAAAAAAGCGGCTTAAGTATCAAGCCGCTTCAAAGTGTTTATTTTACATCCATCGCTTGCGTTACACTTTCCTTTTAAAATTCAAGCAACTATATCCCGATGTGGAATACTATTTTTTAATAAGCTTATTATACAGCAAAGCCAATAATGCACATCCTATGCCGGCGTCGAAAAAACCATATACTGCGCCCACTATGCTGCCTACAGGGCTTACCGAATATCCGATGTAATATGTTTTAGCTATAGACGCGGCGTTCAGGCTGCCATACCCCAAAATGCCTAACCAGGTCAGCACAAACATACTGGCGCCCCATAATATCCCGCCTGCAAGACCAAATGCTTTTACATTCAATTTCATGATTCACCTCCTGTTATTATTATGGTTAAAGCATACCTTATTACTTTAATAAATACAAATTTGTTTTGTTACGCAATCGGGGGCAATGAATTGATGAACTGAAATTAGTATTGTGTCCCCCGATTAAATGGAAAAAGTATTGTGTCCCCCGATTACCCGATTAAACTTATTGCGCTTTTTTCAATTGCCTCTCTTTAATCCAACAATATAATACCGGCACCAGAATCAGGTTGGATAATGTCGCGGTAACTAGCCCTCCCACCGTCGGAGATGCCATGGGTCTCATTATCTCAGAACCAGTACCTGTCGACAACATAACCGGTATCAGGGCGATTATCGTCGTTGTCGTGGTCATCATTGCCGGCCTTACCCTCAGAAGGCCGCCTTGTATTACGGTATCCCTTATATCCTTTATAGATTTGGGGATCTTTTCTTTAAATAGATCGTCAAGGCATGATACCAAAACGACGGCGTTATCGGTGGCTACTCCGAAAAGCGCGATGAATCCGACCCATACAGCGGTTGAGAATTTATATCGTAGTAAAAAGAGAAGTATAATACCTCCCATGAGCGAAACCGGAATGCCCGTGGCTATGACCGCAAGCGAGGAAAACGATTTAAAGGCTAAATACAATAAGAGCAATATTATCGCCAGACATATGATAAGTGCCGGAATGAGCTTCCGCCTCGATTCCATCTCGGATTCAAACTGCCCTGACCAACTTATGTAGTACCCCGGCGGCAGAATAATCTCTTTTTCTTTTATTTGTTTATTAACGACGTCCTGAGCTAGTTTTACAAAATCAACAAGGCCTATTATATCCTGGTTGACGTTAACAAATATGCGGGCGTACGGCAGGGTGTTCTCCGACTGGATCATCGATGGGCCCTGCACCTTCTTTAGCGTCGCAACCTGGCTTAGAGGCACCTGCTCCCCCGTAACGCTTGAAACGAAGACCCTCTCGAGCGCTTCAGGATTATCCCTCAGCTCACGCATATATCTAACTCTCACCGGATAACGCTCTCTGCCCTCCACGGTAGTTGTAAGATTCATTCCGCCTATCGCGCTCATCACGATATCCTGTATATCTTCTATCTTGATACCGTATCTCGCGGCCTTCTCCCTGTCTATCTCTATCTCAAAATAGGGCCTCGATATGGACCTCTCGGCATAAGGACTGACCGCGCCCTTAACCCGGCTCACTATCCTTTCGAGCTGGATCGCTATCTCCTCGATCTTTTTAAGGTCACTGCCAAAGACCTTTATCCCTACGGGTGTCTGTATGCCTGTCGCGAGCATATCTATCCTGTTTCTTATGGGCTGGGTCATTATGGGGCTGACGCCCGGCATCTTTGTTTTTTCTTCGATCTCGTCGACCAGCTTTTCTCTGGTCATGCCCTTACGCCAGAACTTTTTATCCTTGAGGTGAATGATTGTCTCGATCATGATAACAGGCGCCGGGTCTGTCGCCGTCTCGGCTCTGCCCAGTTTTCCGACAACCCATTCCACCTCATTCGGGAACTCACTCTTTATTATAATATCCTGTTTCTTCAATACGTCCATGACCTGAGTAAGCGAGGCGCCGGGAAATAGCACGGGCATAAATAATAAGTCGCCTTCGTTCAATGGCGGCATGAACTCCTGCTTCATGAGCATGGCGCAGGCGGCTCCTGATAATAAAATTACCACTGCCACCAGGATCACTTTCTTCTTATTTTTCAACGACCAGCTGATCATGGGCTTATACACTTTTCGCAAAAATTTTGAGGTGACATTATCCTCGGCCAGCCTTAACTTGCCCTTCAAAAAATAAAAACATAGGGTAGGCACGATAGTAAGCGCTATGATCGCGGCGCCTATCATGGCGAACGTCTTTGTGAAAGCGAGCGGCCTGAATAATTTCCCTGCCTGGCCGGTCAGGACAAAGACGGGGATGAAACCTATGATCGTCGTCAGGAGCGCAAAGAGCACCGGCCTACCAACCTCCTGGGCCGCTTTCGTGACTACCTCCAGCCGCTCGTCGGAAGGCAGGTCGGGCAGATTCCTTTCGGCTCTGCGCTCGGCTATCTTTCTGTAAATATTCTCGACCAATATGCAGCCGGAATCAACCATAATGCCTATCGCTATCGCAAGGCCTCCCAGCGACATGAGGTTTGCGTCTATACCGAAGATGCGCATGAGGATGAAAGCTATTAAAATACCGACCGGAAGCACTATGGCTATGATCACACTTCCCCAGAAATGGAGCAGGAAAACCACTATGACAAATACAGTTATTAAGATCTCCTGCGTCAACGCGTCGGTCAGCGTCTTGATGGAGCGCTTGATGAGGCCCGTGCGGTCATAAAAAGGCTCTATCCTGACACCCGGCGGAAGGCCTACTTCCAATTCGACGATCTTTTTCTTCACATCATTTATGACATTCAAAGTATTTTCACCATAGCGCATGATGACGACGCCGCCAGTCACTTCTTTGCCTTCTTTATCCAGGGCGCCTCTCCTGAATTCGGGCCCCATCGTGACGCTGCCAAGATTTTTGACGTAAACAGGCGTGCCGTCATGGCTGCCGATAACTATATTTTCAATATCACTGATCTTCTTGATAAATCCAACTCCGCGTACTATATATTCAACGCCGCCTTCCTCGAAGACCTTGGCGCCGACGTCCAGGTTTGAACGCTTGACGGCCATCAGGACGTCCTGGAGCCTGACGTTGTATGCCAGAAGCTTATTCGGGTCTATATCTATCTGATATTGTTTTACATATCCGCCGACCGAACCTACTTCGGATACTCCTGCTACGGAATTAAGCTGATAACGCACATACCAATCCTGGATAGAACGTAACTGACTCAGATCATGCTTTGACTCTATCAGGTCCTTACCGTCTATGGGGCATGTCCCCGCCTTTTCGTAAGCCTTTTGCGGATGGCCGGAACAATAATAACCGTTCTCTACCGTATACCATAAGATTTGCCCCAAAGCCGTGGCATCGGGCCCCAGCATAATCTTGGCATCTGAAGGCAGTCCGACGGTAGCAAAGTTCAATCTTTCCAGAACGCGCGTCCTGGCCCAATAGAAATCTGTGCCCTCTTCGAATATGAGGTATATCATGCCGAATCCAAATGCGGAGCTGGAACGTGTAACTTTAACGCGGGGAGTTCCCAAAAGGCGCGTCGTAAGAGGATAGACCACCTGATCTTCTACGTCCTGCGGGCTGCGTCCCGGCCAATCTGCAAACACGATGACCTGGAGCTCACCTATGTCGGGGATCGCGTCTATAGGGGTGTGTCTTGCGGAAAAGATTCCCCATAGGATAATGAGGATAAATACGGAGATTACTAAAAAACGATTCTTTAAGCAGCCTGTTATGATTTTATCTATCATTCGTTACAGATCCGTTCTTACTATGTTTGGTATTGATGCGCCGGCGCCGCCTTATTCTATTCCTTGCCCAGCGCCCCGCCATAAGCGACCGCGGCGACACCGGATATCTGGCTTTGTGAGTCAATCAGAAAATTTCCTTCGGTAACAACGGCCTCTCCTTCGCTCAGCCCGCCCAGTATCGGGTACATTTGCACATTTTTCCCATCTATCATGGCGGCTCCCTTGGGCCCTGTTATGACTTCCTTGCCCAGGAACTCTCCGTCTCCAACCACATATACTATCTTTCGCACGCCTGTATCAAGGACAGCGCCCGTTGGGACAGCCAGGACCTCGACCGAACCGTCCTGTGGCAAATATACGCTTTTAATGAGGACATCCGCGTACATTTTAGGCTTCAGTTTCCTGCCAATATTATCAGTCTCTATCCTCACCCTTGCCGATCGCGTCTTCTGGTCCAATACAGGGCTTATAGATTTAACAGTTCCGTTAAATTCTTCCCCGGGATAGGCGGCAACCGTTATCGTAGCTTCCTGGCCCGGCTTTACCCAGCCCAGGTCCGCTTCATATATGTCCGCATATATCCACGCCTTATCTTCCGGCAGTACTAAATTCAATTGGCTTTTGCCGTTCTTTTGCAGCTCCGAGATCTCGTCGTCACCCATGCCCATAAGCCTCAGCTTAAATCTTGACTTCTCGATGAGATCGTCCGCTCTTCTTATGACATCGGCATCCGAGCTGTCCTTAACCTTCTGTCTTGTTTCAACAGCGGTAAGGAACTCTTCCTGGGTTACGGCAAGTTCCGGATCATACGCCACCATGCCCACTACGCGTATAGACTCGTAGAGACGCTGTCTGCCGACAACCGTCGTCTTGATCCCTGCGAGGGCTACCTGTTCCTGGCTCAGTTTCAGCCGCGATAAAATCTCTCCGCCTCCGGTAGACGCGACATCCTCCTCATATACAGGAATATAGTCCATGCCCATCGAGTCTTTTGCCGGCACAGATGAGGTAACTTTCGGATCCATCGGATTACGATAATGCAGGATCTTCCGTGGGACGCTTTTCCCGGACAATTCAACCGGGCGTATGCGCCCGGGTAAGTCTTTAGGGTCTATTTTCTTAAGCGGCTTTTTGCATATCGGGCAGCTCGTGAGCTTCCCCGATCCCAGGACAAAAGAATGGCCTCCGCATATACATTCGGCGTCGGGGATGCCTTCATCGCAATGGGGGCAATGGCCCTCTTCCGTTACGCCGCAACCATAGTACGCATCCCCTGTAACCTGTGACCCGTCAACCGGCGGAGCCACTTCTGGTTCGGTAACGGCGCTTACAGCGAAAAGGGCCATATTGCATATGGGGCAGTTTGTCGTTCCCTTTTTATATTGCTCATCCGATATACGAACTGAAGGGTGCATAGCGCACGTCCAGTATGCTACCCCTTTATCCTGTTCTGCCGTCGATCTCGGAGCTTCCTTGCCGCATCCTTCCAGGAAAATACAAACACTCAACAACGAGACCGCTATAATCGATAAAAACAGAATGGACTTCTTTCCAGCGCTTTTCATAATATAACACCCTTCTTTATATGTTTACCCCTACCGACATTTCCAGCTCGGCAGTGCCTGCGCAAAGATCAAATATCATCTTATAATATTCCACTTTTATATCCAACAGCATGCGTTGACTGTCCAGGAGATTCAAAAAATCTATCTGTCCCGCTTCAAAACCTGTAAGCGATGCTTTGAGAGCCTGCTCGGCCTGCGGTATGAACGATGTCTCAAAGGTGCTTACCAATTTTTTATACGACTCTACCCTGGCATAAGCATCCTTCACGTCGAAAACGGCCATATTTTCCATCATGTTGTATTCGGCTCTGAACATGTCCAGTTCCGATTTCATCTCTTTTACGCCCGATGCTTGCTTCGTCCAAAACCATATCGGAACACTCATACCCAACATGCCGGCCCATTTATCACCGCTTCCGTCCATGATCATCTGCTGATACCTGATATGTATATCAGGCAAAAACTCATTCCATGCCAGGAGATAGGCTACCCTGCCTTTCTCCACGGCATATCTGAACGCCCGTAGTTTAGGCCGGTTTTTTTTTGCTGTATCAATAAGCGATTCCAGTGAATTATTTACAACGGGTATGTCCAGATTTTTATCCACTGCTATATCGGCGCAAGGATCCCGATTGAGGAGCATATTCAGCTTCGCTTGCGCGATTTGGCGTTTTTGGTCAAGCAAAATAATGGAATTCTTCACTTTTGCAAGCTCAACCTGCGCTTTCAGGGCATCCTGCTCGCTCGCCTTATTAAGAGAATATCTGGAAGCCGTACTGGAACAGAATTGTTCCAGGAGAGCCTGGTTTTCTTTTGTTATACCCAATGCCTTATCTATATACCATGCTTCGACATAAGCGATCTTCGTCCTTGCGATGACATCGCGCTCTTTTTCTTTATAGCCCTCATAAGATATCTTGGCGTCTTTTGCCGCAATATTCGAACGAAGGATAAGCTTCGAAGGAA
>JAHJHP010000034.1 GCA_018823705.1 Candidatus Omnitrophota bacterium
ACAACAGGCGGTACGGGGTGGGGCTTATCACGATCGACTAGTATGACGCGCAAGGGTACGGGACACAGCCTCGTTTAGGAAAAAAGGCGTGGCCGTGGCAGGCCCCGTAAAAACATAATGCTCGAGCGAGGATATTTTCGCAATAGATGAGGAGTATCATGTTTCAGTTATTACACAAAGACAAGAGTTCGAAGGCGAGGCTGGGCAGGCTCACAACGGCTCACGGCGTGATAGATACACCCGTATTCATGCCCGTGGGAACTCAGGGCACCGTCAAAGCGCTTTCCAATAGCGAACTGAAAGATGCCGGTGCCGAGATAATTCTGGGTAACGCTTATCACCTGTACCTGCGGCCGGGCCTTGATATAATAGGTAAGGCGGGAGGGCTGCATAAATTTATGGGTTGGGATCGGCCGATACTTACCGATAGCGGCGGCTATCAGGTATTCAGCCTTGCGAAACTGCGCAAGCTCACCGATAACGGAGCCGAGTTCGCGTCCCACATAGACGGATCGAGGCACATACTTACGCCCGAAAGAGTCATAGATATCCAGCAGGCGCTCGGAAGCGATATTATGATGACGTTCGATGAGTGCGTGCACTATCCGGCCGCGAAGGATTACGTGGAACAGTCGCTCAGGCTTACTACCGGGTGGGCGCGGCGTTCGAAAGAGCACCTCGAGAAGTCGGATGCTGAAAGCAGGCAGCTTCTCTTTGGGATCGTGCAGGGCAGCACTTATCCGGACTTGCGCAAGAGAGCGGTTAAGGAGCTGCTAGATATCGGCTTCGATGGATACGCTATCGGAGGAGTGAGTGTAGGTGAGCCGAGAGATCTCTTATATGAGACCGCCGGGTATACGGCGGCATTATTGCCTGAAGATAAACCGCGTTATCTTATGGGAGTAGGCATGCCGCAGGATATATTGGAAGCTATAGCGCTCGGCTGTGATATGTTTGACTGCGTAGTGCCAACGCGTAACGGCCGGAACGGACAGGCGTTTACTCTCAATGGCGATATCCAGCTGAGGAATGCTGCATATAAGGAAGACTTCACCGCCATAGATGATACCTGCGGCTGTTACACCTGCAGGACTCACACGCGATCCTACATAAGGCACTTATTTAATACGGAAGAGCTCCTGGGATTGAGACTTGTTTCATTGCATAATATACATTTTTATGTTAAACTGATCGAATTATCGCGTAAGGCTATAGCGGACGGCCGCTTTGCCTCTTTTAAAGATGAGTTTCGAACAAAGTACAATAAGGAGAACCTATAGATGAACCCGGTACAATCGCAGTTGATAGCAATCGTCCTGATATTTGTCGTATTCTATTTTCTTCTCATCCGTCCCCAGAAAAAATCGCAGGACGACCACAAGAAGATGTTGGCGGGCCTTAAGAAGAATGACGAGATCGTAACTAACGGCGGCATACATGGCATCATAGCCAATGTAAAAGATTCCACCGTTACGCTGAAAGTGGATGATAACGTAAAACTCGAGATACAGAAGTCTTGTGTTGCTTCGGTAAGGCACAAAGCTTCGGAATAATCCATAGAATAAATCATAAAGTCCAGATTTTGACAGGGCAAAATCTGGATAAGTAAACAGCTTGGAGATATCCAAAATTTGCTCTGTCAAATTTTGGAAAAAGGAGAACGTGATGAACAGAACTCCGCAGTGGAAGATACTGGGGATCGTAGCCGCTGTCGTAGTGTCCGGGATGCTTATCTGGCCGCCTTTCACGACCAAGGATGATAAAGGTAATGTCATCCAGAAGGGTAAGGTCAACCTGGGCCTGGACTTGCAGGGAGGCATGCATGTCGTCCTTAAAGTCGATACGACAAAACTTCCGCTGGATGCTAAAAAAGACGCGATCGATAGGGCGATGGAGATCATCAGGAACAGGATAGACCAGTTCGGCGTAGGCGAGATGTCGATACAGCGCCAGGGCACGGATAATATAATAGTCCAGCTGCCGGGTGTCACCGATAGAGACAGGGCTCTCGAGATAATAGGCAGGACCGCGCATCTGGAATTTAAGATCGTCTCGGATAACATCGAAGACCTGAAGAAAGCCATAGCGAATGAGCCGGTCGAGGGGTACGAGCTTAAATACCTGGAGGGAGAACGTGCCGGAAAAGAGCCGATCCTTGTAGCGACGGACGCGAGCCTTACCGGAGATCTGCTCGTAAACGCGAAGACAGAGTTTAGCTCACGAGGCTTCGGAGAGCCGTACGTGTCGCTTTCATTGAACTCGAAAGGCGCGGAGCTATTCGCTAATGTTACGGCTACGAATGTAGGCAAGCGTCTCGCGATAGTGCTGGATGGTAAGGTAGTATCAGCTCCGGTCATCCGCGAAGCGATCCCTTCCGGCCAGGCCCAGATAAGCGGTAATTTTTCGGTTAATGAGGCCAATGACCTTTCGGTGATCTTAAGAGCGGGCGCGCTTCCCGCTCCCGTGATAGTGGAAGAGGAGAGGACTGTGGGCCCACTCCTGGGAGCCGACTCGATAAAGAGCGGTATGACCGCCACGACTATCGGCGCGATCCTCGTATTCCTATTCATGCTCGTCTATTACCGTCTCAGCGGGATGATCGCCAATATAACGCTCCTGATCAACTTGCTCATGATCCTCGGGTGCCTCGCCATATTCAAGGGCACGCTGACTCTGCCGGGCATAGCCGGCTTGATATTGACGATAGGCATGTCCGTGGACGCGAACGTCCTGATCTTTGAGCGTATACGTGAAGAGATGAAGCTGGGCAAGCCTTTGCGCGCTGCTATAGCCGCGGGATATCACAGGGCTTTTTCCGCGATATTTGACTCAAACCTTACGACTATCGTCGCTGCGGCCCTTATATTTAAGTTCGGCTCCGGCGCTATAAAGGGTTTTGCCGTTACTCTTACGATAGGACTTATAGCTAACCTGATCACGGCAGTCTGGTTCAGTCGCTGGATATTTGAAATGCTCTGCGACCAATTCAATCTCGCAAAATTGAGATTCATGAGCATATTCCCCGTAACAAAGTTCGATTTTATCGGTAAACGTAAAATATGTTATATTATATCCACGGTGGTAATAATAACGGGGCTCTCCGTATTCGTATCAAGAGGCGATAATAATTACGGCGTAGATTTTTCAGGCGGGACTCTCCAGCAGTATATGTTCAATAAGGCGGTCAAGACCGATGATATCAGGACTGCGCTTGAAGATATAGGATACGGCAGCGCGTCGATACAGCAGTACGGTAATCCAAGAGAAGTCATAATAAGGACTCAGGACGATATAACCACGAAACTGGGCAAAGCCTTCAGGGAAAAATTTAAAGATAATCCGTTCGAGATCCTGCGGGTCGAGACCGTAGGGCCTGCGGTCGGTAAGAACTTGAGACATAATGCCATAATAAGCCTTATACTTGGACTTGTCGGCATAATGATATATGTGATGTTCCGGTTCAATCTGAAGTATGGTATCGCCGGAGTCGTGGCTCTTCTGCATGATGTCCTGATTGCGGTGGGCGCGCTCGCGATCACCGGGAGGCAGTTCGACCTTACGATAGTTGCTGCGCTTCTCACTATAGCGGGCTATTCGATCAACGATACGATAGTCATATTTGACCGCATAAGAGAGAACTTGCGCCTCGTGAAGAAGGGCAGCTTCGAAGAGGTAGTGAACCTGAGCGTGAACCAGACGCTTGGCCGGACCATACTTACCACAGGCGTTACCATGCTTGTCGTGGTCGCGTTATTGATTTTCGGAGGGGCGGTGCTTAATGATTTCGCGTTCTGTCTGTGCGTCGGATTTTTATCCGGAGTGTACTCGACCGTCTATATAGCCAGCCCGCTGATCATATCGTGGCATAGGAAACAAGCGATTAAAAAATGAGCGATTATATTCGCATACGGCGGGTGCTGATCATTATCCTGGTATTGAACTGGGCTGTGGCGGCCGCGAAGATGGTCGTAGGATTATTAACCCGCGTACAGAGTATGACCGCCGACGGTTTTCATTCATTGTCTGACGGCACCTCCAATATAATCGGCCTTATCGGCATAGGATTATCCGCAAGGCCTATCGATCAGGACCATCCCTACGGGCACAAAAAATACGAGACGTTCTTCTCTCTAGGTATCGCCGCGCTCCTCATGCTTATTGCTTTTAATCTGATAAGAGATAGCTTCTCGCGTTTCTTTAACCCCGTAACGCCGCATGTGGAACCTATAAGTTTCATCGTAATGTTAGT
The DNA here is from genome assembly GCA_018823705.1 of Candidatus Omnitrophota bacterium. Taxonomy (GTDB): domain Bacteria; phylum Omnitrophota; class Gorgyraeia; order 2-01-FULL-45-10; family 2-01-FULL-45-10; genus CAIMPC01. The sequence goes on from JAHJHP010000034.1 coordinate 4,250, forward strand.
TACTATCGCGGTCAATATTCTCGTAGTGAAGTATGAATATAAACAGGGTAAGAAACTTCGCAGCGACCTCCTGGTAGCGGATTCAATGCATACCAAAGCGGACGTATATACCTCGCTTTCGGTTATCGTAGCGTTGATCGGGATAAAGATGGGTTTTCCGATCGTAGACCCTATAGCGACATTTATAATCTCGTTATTTATCGGATATGCGGCATACAAGATAATTAAAGATGCTTCCAGGATATTGTGCGATACGGTTGCTATTATAGATTCCAAGAAGATATCTATGGTAGTTATGGGGATTAAGGGTGTCAAGGCATGCCACAAGATAAGGACGCGCGGGCGGCCGGACGATATATGTATCGACCTGCACGTTCAGGTCGATGCGATAATGAGTGTGGACGAAGGCCATAATGTATCGTATGCCGTCGAAGCCGCATTAAAGATGAATATCCCGGAAGTCACAGATGTACTGGTTCATTTAGAGCCTAAATATAAGCAGAAAAAGTAACTTTACCCACCACAGGCCAATGCGTAAAATATGGCGAATAAAAGATCCTGATCCGCTGGTCCAGGGCAATCTTGCCGAGAGCCTAAAAATATCCAGGATAACAGCCCAGCTTCTTATGAACCGCGGTATGTCCACAACCGAGAGTGCCACGGAATTCATGAATTCATCGCTTGCGTCCTGTCATGATCCGTTTCTTTTTAAAGATATGGATAAAGCGATACAGCGCATAAAGAGAGCGATCCTTAAAAAAGAGAAGATACTGGTATACGGCGACTACGATGTGGACGGCATGACGAGCGTTACGATAGTCTATTCCGCGCTTAAGCATCTCGGCGCTTCAGTCGATACGTATATACCGAATCGCATCGAAGAGGGGTATGGGTTAAATAACGGGGCCATAAAGAAGGCTCATGCCGGCGGCATCTCGCTTATTATCACCGTAGATTGCGGCATAACCTCTTTTAAAGAGGTGGACCATGCCGCGATGCTCGATATTGACGTTATCATAACCGACCATCATGAGGTAATGGAAGGCCGTGTGCCCAGGGCGTTGGCGGTCATAAATGCTCTTCAGGGCGACTGCGCTTATCCGTTCAAGCATCTGGCCGGTGTCGGTATAGCGTATAAACTGGTCAAGGCCCTGTATGAGGGGACGCCGCACTTCGCCGAAGATTTTCTGGATCTGGTCGCGCTCGGCACAGTGGCGGATATAGCTCCGCTTCTGGGCGAGAACAGGACTCTCACTAAACACGGCCTGGCCGAACTAACCACGCGTAATCGTGTCGGATTAAAAGCTCTTATGGATGTCGCCGGGCTGGGCAAGAAGGATATATCCAGCGGACATATCGGATTCGCTCTCGGCCCGAGAATAAATGCTATGGGCCGTGTCGGCTCACCCCAGAAAGCGCTTGATCTTCTGCTGGGAAGCAACGAGGAAGAGGCTATTAACCTTGCGAAAGTCCTGGATTCGGAGAACAAGAGCCGGCAGAAGATAGAAAAGAGAATATTGGACGAAGCGCTGGCAAAAGTTGAAAGGGAAGTTAATTTCAAAGACCATCGTATAATAGTCCTGGCGAGCGAAAATTGGCATCCCGGCGTTATAGGCATAGTGGCCTCGCGGTTAGCGGACCGGTTCTATCGCCCGGCAATCATGATATCTCTCGATGGTAAAATGGGGAAAGGCTCAGGCCGTAGTATCGAGCATTTTCACCTCTTTGAATATCTACTGCGATGCAAAGAACATCTGGCGGGATTTGGCGGACATGAGGGGGCTTGTGGGATAACGATAGATAAGGATAGCATCGCGGATTTCAGGGAAAAGATAAATGCGGAAGCGGCAAAAGATGCCGATGAAGCCATATTCAGCGAAAAACTCGATATTGATATAGAGCTTCCGCTCTGCAGCCTGAATGAGGATGTCATAAAAGAGATGGAGAGCCTCTCTCCGTTCGGCTCGGAGAATCCCCGGCCCGTCCTGGCATCCCGGAACCTCACAGTAAAAGACGGCCCACGACCGATAGGTAAGAATGGTTTTAAGATCTGGGTGACTGACGGACAGGTTACCTGCGAAGCCATTACATTCAATAAGGATAAGTTTGAATACCCTGAGACGGGCCGCGGCGCCGATATCGCTTACATGCCGTCCGTCAATGACTGGCAAGGCGTCAGGTCCATACAGCTGGAACTTCTGGATATAAAATAATCAAGCGTCGTAATATGGCTTATCGGGAATATCGATCATGAAAAGAACGCTATCGGTTTTAGTGATTCTATTTTTCGCGATGATAATAATGGCGCACATATCATTCGCTCGGTCGGAAACTTCAAAGACCGTTCCTCGCGTCGCAAGTTATTGGAATAAGGTCAAAAACGGTATAGTCCAATGCGTCCTATGTCCCCGTAAGTGTGTCCTTGCCCCAGGCCAAAGAGGGTTCTGTACCGTCCGTGTAAATAAGGACGGGACGCTATATACACTGGGATACGGTAATCCGGTGTCGGTTCATGTTGATCCTATCGAAAAGAAGCCGTTCTTCCATGTCCTGCCCGGAGAGAACGCTTTTTCGTTGGCTGTTGCCGGCTGCAATATGAGATGCTTATTTTGCCAGAATTGGCAGATATCCCAGTCGAGGCCAGATGATGTTTCCGCATATGACCTGCCGCCTGAAAAAGTGGTGGAGGCTGCTATCAAGTCGCTCTCACCATTCATCGCATATACGTACACGGAACCTACGGTCTTCTATGAATACATGCTGGATATCGCAAAGCTCGCAAGGGCCAAAGGCCTTAAGAGCGGGATGCATTCATGCGGCTATATAAATAAGGAGCCGCTCAAAGAACTATTGAAGTATATAGACGCCGTCAATGTGGATCTGAAAGGGTTCAATCCGGATTTTTACCGCAGGATGGGATCTGACGCGGCGTTGGAACCGGTCCTGGAGACATTGAAAACCGTAAAAGAAGAAGGTGTATGGCTCGAGATAACCAACCTGATCATCCCCGGCCAGAATGATGACCCTGAAGAGATAAGGGCGATGTGTCGATGGATCAAAACTAATCTGGGTAGTGAAGTGCCGATTCATTTCAGCCGGTTTATGCCCTCATTCAAACTGATGAACCTGCCGCCCACGCCCGCTGAAAAGCTGGAGGAAGCGTGCAGGATAGCTAAAGAAGAAGGGCTGAAATACGTGTACGTCGGTAATGTGCCCGGAAATGAGCATGAAAACACGTACTGTCCGAACTGCGGAAAGATCGTTATCAACCGGCGTGGTTATGAGATATCCGTCACCGGCATGGTGGGTGGCAAATGTCTTTACTGCGGTTATGCGCTTGAGGGGATATGGAAAAAATAGATGCTAAATGATCTCATCACCCATCTGCAGATATTCGGCATAGGTTTCACTTTTGCGATAGCGGGGCCGTGTCTCCTGGTTTGCACGCCAATCCTTTTGACTTACATAGCCGGGCGTCAGGATAAGTGGCAAAGGGCTCTTGCGGATATAGCTATCTTCCTCTTAGGCAGGTCTTTTGCCTATGTTGCGCTGGGGGCTATCGCGGGAGGATCCGGTTTTTACCTAAGGCAATTCGTCAAATCAAATCTAACCCCGTACTTTGATCTGGCCAGCGGCGCGATAAGCGTCCTCCTGGGAATATTTGTGCTTATCTATAAAGACCCGCTGGTATGCGCGGAAAAGGGGTCCCACAATAAAGTATATGGCTTCGGAAGTATACTCGGTCTCGGATTTTTAATAGGGATTAACCCGTGCCCGCCGCTTGTGGCGCTACTCTTTGAGATCGCGCTCATATCGAAGAGCGCATTGGAGGGCGCTTTATACGCATTATCGTTCGGCCTCGGCACCTTTCTGGCGGGGCTTATTGTTATAGGGACATTAGCCGGGATCCTGAAGGGTTTTACGCGCAAGATGATACATTCGAAAAGAGCCGGACTTATATTCAGGATATTCTGCTCGATTCTTTTATTCCTTTTCGGGCTCGGCCTTATCCGCTCAGGAATTAAAGCGCTATGAAGAGAGCCGTCGTATTTTCAATATTCGTTATAGGTTTTACCGCGATGGCATCGCAGATAGCGCTTGTCAGAGAGTTCTTAATCGTTTTTTGCGGAAATGAATTATCTCTGGCTTTTATTCTGGCGAGCTGGCTCATAGGAGGAGCGATTGGAAGCGCTCTTTTGGGCGCGCGTTTCGCGCATAAGTTAAAAGACCGGGTCTTTGTCTTCGGCGCATGCCAGATCGCATTAAGCGTACTGCTTCCTGCTTCCGTAATGGTGATACGGTCTATCAGGCCGGCTTTAAATATAAATCCCGGAGAGATCATCCCGGTATTTTTGATAGCTTCCGTAAGTTTCATCATATTGCTGCCTATCTGCGCGATCCTCGGCTTCATGTTTTCGCTGGGATCATGCATCCACAGGCCTGAGCCCAGGCTCGGAGCGTCCAGGATAAGCGAGGTATATATCCTGGAGGCGCTTGGCGCTATAGCCGGCGGCCTGATAACGAGTTTTATACTGATCCGATACCTGAGCTCGATCCAGATAATGGGCTCGCTCGGACTATTGATGACGGCAGCTTCTTTTTATCTGCTTAAATCCCGCTCCAAAGAAAAACCCGGGAGAGGGATATCGGTTATTGCCGCAATCGTGTTTTCCGCGTATATCCTGCTGTGGTTATTCGGCGCCTGGAATGAATTGGATAGATATTCCCTTAGGATGGAATGGAAGGGAAGCGAGCTTCTTGCCTCAAGAAACTCTATTTACGGCAACATCGTCGTGACCAGGAATGGGGGACAACACTCTTTTTTTGATAACGGCCTTCATCTATACACGGTTCCGAATAAGAGCGCTGCTGAGGAGGCTGTCCATTTTGCGCTGCTTGAGCATCCGGATCCCAAAAAAGTTCTTCTGATAGGCGGCGGGGCAGGCGGGCTGATCAGAGAGATAGCCATGCATCCGGTCGAACGAATAGATTATGTCGAGCTTGATCCGCTGATCATAAAGATGGCCGAAGAGTATCTCCCCCCGGAATACCGCGCGCAGTTCCTGGATCCGAAAGTATCCGTTATCTTTGAAGACGGGAGGCGCTATGTCAAGACGACGGCTAAAAAGTACGATTGCATAATCGTTAACATCGGAGACCCATATACCGCGCAGCTGAACAGATATTATACGTTGGAATTTTATCAAGAGATCAGGAATATAATGAACAGTGGGGGCATATTGTCTTTCGGCCTGAGCGCGTCGGAGAGTTATATAGGAAGAGAGCTTGCGGATTTCTTGAGATCGATATATGCCACACTGGAAAAAGTCTTCCCGGAAGTCAAGGTGATACCGGGTGAGACAGCGTACTTTATGGCATCTCCGACTACGGGTATCTTAACTTACGATTACAACATTCTCATGCAGAGAGCCAGGGACAGGGAGCTGGAGCTCGAGTATGTGCGCGAATACTATCTCTCTTCCAGGATGTCGCCGGAACTTACCTCGTATACCGAACGGATCGTCAAAGATAATCGAAAGATACTGATAAATCGCGACTTTAAGCCCGCGTCATATTATTACAGCATCATAGCATGGGCTGCCCGATTCAAAGATTCCTCGCTTGTCAGGACATTAAAATTTGTCAACGAAAGAGCGATCTGGTATATCGCGATAGCTGTATTCATCGCTATCATCGCGGCGGGCGTAATGCACATAACAAGAAAAAAGCTGTTTAAGGGTATAGCGTTGATCTCCTTATCGGTCAACGGTTTCAGCCAAATGGCCTTTCAGATCATCATATTGCTGTCTTTCCAGATGATCTACGGTTTCATGTTTTATAAGCTGGGCATTATCCTTACGGCTTTCATGGCCGGTATAGCGCTCGGAGGCCGCTGCGGATTAGGAGCCCTGTCGCGCCTCGATCTCAGGAGTAACAGGTATGCACTTATTGTTCTTCAGGGAAGCCTTTGCCTGTATTCGTTTCTATTGTCGGCGACGCTCGTCTGGCTCTCAGGCGCGCGCGGACTCCTGGCGAACTGGGTGGGATCCAATATAATCTTTTTGGCGCTTCCTGTATTATCAGGATTCCTCGGAGGCTGTATATTTCCTATAGCAGGCGCTCTCTGCCTGGACAATGAAGGGGAGAGAGGCCGCACTGCGGGGATCAATTATGGTAAGGATCTTTTCGGCTCATGTATCGGAGCTCTTCTGACGGGCGTATTTCTCCTTCCGATACTGGGTATAACTAAAACATGTTTTGTGATAGCTGCGCTTAACTTTAAAGTATTGCTAATCTTAATAGCGGGAGCCATATTCTTATGAAATTGAATCTCTTTATTGCCAAAAGCGGTTATTGTTCGAGAAGAAAAGCGGGCGACCTGGTCAAGGATGGCAAGGTAACCGTAAACGGCAGAGTCGTTACCGAACCGTGGAGCGAAATAGCGGATCGGGATGCGGTCAAGGCATGCGGCAAATTATTGAGCTCCGAAAAACAGATTTATATATTGTTCAACAAGCCCAAGGGCGTCACGGCTACCTGTGAAGATAAGTATGCCGAAGAGAAGATAACGGACCTGATCCCTAAGCGGTTCGGGCGCGTATATCCCGTAGGGAGGCTCGACAAGGCTTCACGCGGGCTCATAATACTTACCAATGATGGGGAGCTTTGCCATCGCTTTACGCATCCCAAGTTCGAGATAGAGAAGGAATATAGGGTGACTATCGAGGGCGATGTCGATAATTCCACCATCAGTAAACTGAAGAGAGGCATTTGCGATCATGACGAGATCCTCAAAGTGAAGTCCGCATCCATATTCAAAGCCTGGGCCAATAAGACTCAGCTGGATGTTATCATATGTGAAGGCAAGAAGCGGCATTTACGCAGGCTTTTTGAGGCGCTCGATCATAAGGTGCTGGATCTCGTGCGCATAAGGATAGGCAGGATAAATCTGGGCCCCCTGAAGGACGGCAAGCTCAGGCTGGTGGATAAAAAATTCATATACTCCGCCTGTTCCTGATAAAATGTCAGGCGATGAATCTCTATCAATAAAAGGAGGGAATTTCATATGGCGAAGAACACCATACTTGTCATAGATGACGAAGTTGATTTTATAGACGCGGTCAAGATGAGGCTGGAGCCAAGCGGATATGATGTTATAGCCGCGTATAATGGACAGGATGGGGTGGAGAAGGCAAGAAGAGAGTTGCCCAAAGTTATATTGCTGGATCTCGTCATGCCAAAGATGAACGGCCTTGAGGCCCTTTCACAGCTGAAGGCTGATCTCAGGACGTCGTTTATTCCCGTTATCATGATTACGGCGCAGAGCGACACGGATTACTTGCTGGATGCCGGTAAGCTTGGCGCCACGGAGTACATAATAAAACCGATAAACATGGAAAACCTGCTGGATCTCATCAAAAAGTACGCCTGAGCAAATAATCTTATAGCGCCACTTGACAACGATGAAGTGTTGTGGTATAGTTTACTATGTAAACAATCAATAATATAAACTATCAAGGAGGTTAACGATGTCGGAGCTCAGCCTTTCGGAATTCGTAGATAGGGTCAGCGAACTGATGCCTGTTATCATGAGAGAGTTCATGAGGAGCCAGGGGGATGAGTTTCATAAGATGAAGATCACTATGCCGCAGTTCATTGTGCTGGAATTATTATATAGAAGCGGAGAATGCAGGATGGGTGATATCGCGAAATTCATAAACGTGACGACGGCGGCCATAACGGGTTTAGCGGACAGGCTTGTGCGCGATGGATACGCTCTCAGAGCCAGCGATCCGAAGGACCGGCGTATAGTGAATATAAAGCTTACCGCCAAAGGCTCCAGGTTGGTCAAGGACATGATAGGGCGCCGTAAGCAGGTAACGGCGAGGATGTTCGGAATGGTATCGCAAAAAGAGCGCGCGCAGTATCTTGAGATCCTGACGCGCATTAACAAAAAAATGCAGGGGCGCTAGATAAGAGCTCATGAAGAGAAAACTGATATTTATAGCTGTATTGACCATCTTAGCGCATTCTGGGATTGCGCTTGCGCAGGAGCTGGTGCAATTCGATAAGAACGCCTATATCATGTCGATGGAGAGCAGGAAGATACTCAAGATAGCGATGGTTGACTGTGTCGCGATGGCGCTCAAGAATAACACCGAGATACAGATAAAGAGTATTGTGCCGAAGATAGCGGATGCTAATGTATTGACCGCAGATGGTAAGTTTGACCCTGTCATTTCGCTCGATTACCTGATGGAAGATAATACCGATAATAGCGATAGCCCTCTCTACGGGCCTAACCCGACAAAGGTCAGGACCAATATCATAAACCTGGGTTATGATCAGACGCTGATAAGCGGCACGAGGCTTGCCCTGGATTTCGATACTACAAGGACGCGTTCCAACTATAACCCGACCATCCAGTCTATAAATCCGGTTTACGATTCGTTCGCGACGTTTACGGTAGTTCAGCCGCTGATGAGAGGTTTTGGCATTACGGTTACCCAGGCCGACTTCCTTATAGCGAAGAACAATAAGCTCAAATCTGTGCAGGATTTCAGGGACGAAGTGATAAGGACGCTGACAGATGTAAAGAAAGCATACTACGATTTTCAATATAGCCTGGAACAGTACAAGACGGCGGTAGTGTCCCTGAAGAGGGTAGAGGACCTGCACGATATTAATAAGGAGAAGTATGCCAAGGGCCTTGCCTCTAATGTCGATCTTTTGCAGTCAGAGGCAGAGACTGCGCGCTTTGAACAGGCAGTGGCCGGGGCCGAGGGAGTCATGAAGCTCGCGGAAGATAAGCTGAAATTTATAACCAATCTCGTAAATGACGAAAAGTTGTGGAACGCGGACATAGAACTTATCGGAGAGATCGACTATAAAGAAGAGAAGGTGGACATCATCGATTCTCTCGACAAGTCATTCAGTCACAGGCCGGACTACGAAGCCGCTAAGATAATCCTTAAGAATAAGAATATATCAGTCATATATAACAGGAACGGACTTTTCCCGGTAGTGGACCTGGTCGGAAGCTATGGATTCAACGGACTCGCGGGCAGTTTCGATAAAGATATGGGTATCCTGGGAAGCGGTATGTACCAGGACTGGACGATCGGCGTAAGCGTCACTATGCCGCTCGGTAATGATGACGCGAAGGGTAAGTATCGGAAATCACAGCTCGATAAGCAGCAAGCTCTCATCTCTTTTAAGCGCCTGGAGCAGAAGATAATACTGGAAGTGCGCAATGCCGTGCGTGATATCGATATAAGATACAGAGTACTGCAGGCGAGCATCAAGAACAGGGATGCCGAGGTCAGGAACTATGAAGCGCAGTCAGCGCGCTTCAGAGCCGGGCTCGTTTCGACACATGATATCATAGATTTTCAGGAAAAACTCGCCAGGGCCGAAGTGAACTACGCCTCGAGCGTTATAGATTACAATAAGGCTCAGATAGAGCTGGCGAAGGCCGAAGGTATGATGCTCGAATATGACAATATAAAGATAGAATAGCCAGGGAGAATCAGATGAAAAAGATATCCATTTACGTGTTGTTCCTTTTTACGGCTTCCATCCTCATGTCAGGGTGTGGAAAGGCCAAAATATCCAAAACAGCCGAAGATGACGTTGTTCCGGTAAAAGTGATGAAGGTGACGCTGGGCGACGTAAGTAAATCGCTCGAATATGTCGGCAATGTCAAGGGCCAGGATGAGGCCATAGTTTATCCAAAAGTGAGCGGCAAGATCATAGAGAAGGTAAAGGAGGAAGGCGCGCGCGTCGCCAAAGGGGACGTGATAGCTTATATTGATAGAGATGAGGTAGGGCTTAAGTTCGAAAAGGCGCCGGTCGAAAGCCCACTCGGAGGAATAATCTGCTGCGTCTATGTGGATAAAGGGTCAAGCGTTACCGTTGAGACTCCTATAGCTCTCATCGCCGACATGGTGAAAGCCGAGATCAACCTCGATGTGCCCGAGGGCTATCTGCCGAAGATATTGACAGGCCAGAAAGCTATTATAGAGGTGGATGCGTATCCGGGCGAGGAGTTTATCGGAAAAGTTATAAGAATAAGCCCGATGGTCGACCTGCAGACACGCACCGCACCGATAGAGATCACTATAGACAATAAGGACCTGCGCCTGCAGTCAGGAATGTTTGCAAAAGTCGAGCTGATAATAGAAGCGCATAGGAGCCATCCTGCTATTTTGAAGGAATCGGTGATCGGTAGGGTCGCCCCTATGTATGTGTATGTGATCGAGGACGGCCGGGCGTCCTTGCGAAAAGTGGCTCTTGGGATCCGAAAGGGCGCTTACGTCGAGGTCCTGGAGGGTTTGAGTGAAGGCGATTCGGTTGTGATAATGGGGCAGCAAAAGCTGCGAGATGGAGCGCAAGTTGCGGCAGAGGAATAATAGATGAGCTTACCCGAATTCGGGGTTAAAAAACCCATAACAAACTTGATGATCTTCTCATCGATCATCATAATAGCGGCTTACAGCCTTTCTCGGCTCGGTATAGACCTGATGCCGGAGATAGAGCCGCCGGCGATAACGGTTATTGCCCAGTATCCGGGCGCTAGCTCCGAAGATGTTGAGACGCGCGTTGCCGAGCCGCTCGAAAACCAGCTGGCGACTACCCCGGGCGTGGAGAAGATAACTTCTAAGTCCAAGGAAGGGTACGCCTTAATCACCCTGAAATTTGTATGGGGCACGAACCTCGATGAGGCGTCCAACGATATCCGTGACCGCATCGAGCTCTGTAAGCGTTTTCTGCCGGATATTCCGGAAGAGATGGACAATCCATTTATATTCAAATTCAACACCGCGATGATACCGATCGTATTTCTCGGTATCTCAGCGGACCAGAGCTATCCGGACCTGTTTAACACTATAGATAAGAGAGTAGGGGATCCCCTGAGGCAAATCCCCGGCGTCGGCACGGTCCAGCTCATGGGTGGGATGGAGCGCCAGATAAACGTGTGGATTAACAGGGAGAAACTCGAAGGATATGGGTTCTCCATACTCGATATAAAGAACGCCATTGGCCGGGAGAACGTCACGCAGCCCGTTGGCAATATAAAGACCGGGCTTACCGATTATCTGTTGCGCCTGCCCGGCGAATTCACAAGTCCTGAGGAGATGAATCTTGTTATTCTGGGGAAGAAGGATAATAAGTTCGTCTACCTTAAGGATGTCGCGAAGGTCGAAGACAGTTTCATGGAAACTGTCACCATCCTGAGGTTTGACAGGAAGCCTGCCCTCATGATGATGGTACAGAAACAGACGGGAACGAACACCGTACAGGTAGCGGACCTTGTAAAAAAGAAGCTCTTAAGCATAGAAAAGACGCTGCCGACCGATGTAAAGATGAGTATTTTGTTCGATTCATCGCAGGATATCGTCAACGCGCTCAATTCTCTGAAGAATTCGCTATGGCTCGGTATCCTGGGAGTCATATTTGTGGTCTGGTTCTTCATGAGGCAATTTCTGCCCAGCCTTATAATCGCGCTGACCATACCGTTTTCGCTCCTCATAGCTTTCATATACCTCTTCCTATCCGGAAAGACGATAAATACCATAAGCCTATCCTCACTGGCGATAGCCTGCGGAATGGTCGTCGATAATGCGATCGTTATTGTGGACAATGCTTACCGGCATCTGGAACGGGGACAGCGGCCGCAGGAAGCCGCCATATTCGGGGCTTCTGAAATGTTTCTATCCGTATCGGCTTCGACGCTGACGACCGTAGTCGTCTTTATGCCTATGCTGTTGATACCCGGCGTCGTCGGCATAATGTTCGGCGAACTCGCGATGGTGATAACGGTGACGCTTGTAGCTTCCCTTTTCACCGCATCGACGTTCAGCCCGATGCTCTGCGCCAAATGGATGAAGGCCTCTCCAAAGGATGTTAAGAGCTCAGGATGGATAAAAGCCTTTTATGATACTTCGGAACGTTGGTTTAAAGGATGGGAAGACAGTTACGCTAAAATGCTTGCCTGGTGCCTTGGCCATAAAAAGATGGTTATTATCGGATTTGTGTCGATCTTTATAGTGAGCATCTTCTTATTTAAATTCGTCGGAAGTGAGTTTATGCCCGAAGAGGATACCGGAGAAATAAGGATTACCACCGAGATGGCTCTGGGAACGCGCGTCGAGGAGTCCGACAAGGTCGCGAGGCGCATAGAGGATATATTGACGGATTGCGTGCCTGAAAAAAGGCTTTCATATGTCAGGAGCGGCGAGTCGGGCCGGGGTACCGGCAGGCTCATGGGAGGATCGTCCGGCTCGCATGTCGTTGTGGCGGGCGTGAAACTCGTACCGAAAGCCGAGAGAAAGCGTTCGGTCTTCGAAATAGGGCAGAAGATCAGGCAGGAGATACGACGCATACCGGGCGTATTGAAGGCCGATATTTCGGCGGGTAATCCTATGGGAAGGATGATAACGGGCATGGGCGGTAAGGCCATACAGGTCGAGGTGATAGGGCATTCCTTCAGCGATACCGATATCGTAGCCAATAAGATAAAGAGTGTAATGGAGAAGACTCCCGGCGCTGTCGATGCCAGCATTTCGAGAGAGATAAACCGCCCGGAACTTTTGATAGAGGTGGACAGAGAGAAGGCGGCGGTGCTCGGAGTTGACATGAAGACGGTAGCTGAAAGCGCTAAGGCTTTCATCGAGGGAGCTATTGCGGCGCGGTACCGCGAAAAAGGGGAGACGTATGATATAGTTGTAAGGCTCGAAGAGTCTTCTCGCGCCAAACCGGAAGATATAGAGAACCTCTTCATCGTATCTCCGTTAACCGGTAAACAGATCAGGCTGGGCAATATAGCCAAAGTGGTCGACGCTACGGGCCCGGTTACCATAGAACGCCAGAACCGCGAAAGGGTGGTCATGGTCGAGTGCAACGCATACAATCGGTCGCCGGGCAAGATAGTTGAGGACTTAAAGCGTGAGACGAGCAGGATAGTCCTGCCCCCCGATATATTTATAAATTTCGGAGGTGAAGCCGAGGAGCAGGTTAAGGCGTTCAGGGATCTTTTGCTTCTGCTCCTTCTGGGAATCATACTTGTATACATGGTCATGGCCGCGCAATTCGAATCGCTTCTTGATCCTTTTATAGTCATGTTTGCGGTGCCGTTCACGTTTACCGGAGTTATACTCGGCCTTGCATTGACGGGTACGACGCTCAGCGTGATCTCGTTCCTCGGGATAATTATGCTTATAGGCATAGTTGTAAATAATGCCATAGTCCTCATAAGCTATATAGGGATACTGCGCGCGCGCGGATATTCTATGCTCGATGCCGTAACGCTTGGCGGCAAAGACCGGTTGAGGCCGGTCCTTATGACCACTATAACTACGCTCGTGGGACTCATGCCGCTCGCGTTATCGACAGGTGAGGGCTCGGAAGCCTGGAAGCCGCTCGGCGTAACGATGCTTAGCGGGCTTTCGTTTTCAACGATCGTAACGATGTTATTCATTCCTACGCTATACGCCGTAGTGGAGTCCCGCATTAAAAAGAACGGAGAAAAGAAGAGATGAATAAGATGATCATGCTTGTATACAATGAAGCTATAGACGATGAAGTCATGGAGATGTTGAGCAGATGCGCATTAAGTAATTACACGAAACTGATAAAGATATATGGCAAGGGAAAAGCCTCCGGCACCCATCTCGGTAATGATGTATGGCCGGGCCTCAATAATATCCTATATATCGCCTGTAAAGATGGCGAGGCTAAGCAGCTTACTGAAGAGATCAGGGTTGCGCGAACGACACTTGGAGGGGAAGGTATCAAGGCCTTTACGATGCCGCTGGAGGAGATAGTATAACTTTCCGCGTGAAGCGTATCTCGTGAAGCGTGAAGCGTAATTGTAGGGCACCTTTAAAGGTGCCCTACATATTTGCCTATCAGTTTAATTAAAAATCAAATAAATGTTGACAAAACAGCAACCTTGCGATAAGATGCTCTTCTAAAATAAGGCCTCGGTCGGAGACCTCGGCACTTAGCTAACACTGTGGTTTAATAAACAAGGAGGTGCTTTATGCGAAGAAGCTGTATCGCGATAGTCGTAGCTTTTGCGCTCCTGGATCCTTTGAGGGTGTGCGCACAGGAATTATGGGCAACGAAGGACGGTTCCATACGCAATATCGACACAAGGGCCATATACGCCGACGATCAGAAGACGTATCTGGCGACCAGGACTGAACTCTATGTCTCAAGCGGTTCAAAGGGAAAGTGGGAGTCGATATTCTTCATTCCGAGCGGTGATAATGAGATAGCCTGCATCGGAGGCAATTCCAACAGCCTGTTTGTCGGGACCAGGCGCGGGCTATTCAGGTCTCAGGACCGTGGCAGGACATGGCTGAATGTGTTTAAGATGATAGTGCCGGAGAAGAACAGGATCCTTGCCATAGAGACGTCATACGGTAATCCCGACAGGATAATGATCGGGACCGATCGCGGACTCTTTGTAAGCGATGATGGCGGAGCGAGATGGCGCGATACGGGACCCGCACTGAAGAACCGCCGCGTAAAGAGCGTCGCATTTAACAGCGCGCAGATATTTGCCGGAGCTGACGACGGACTATATCTGGCCGATGCGGCGCTCGGCAACTGGCAAAGGGTCTTTACGTATAATAACCACTCAGATGACGCATATCCTGCCGAAGAGGTCTCCGATCCGATAGAGACCGGAGAGCGCGCCGACCCGGGCGTAAGTTGCATAGCGATCAAGGGCGCGAAGATATATATAGCCGCCGGCAGAAAGATATGGTATTCGGATGACGTGGCGAAGAGTTGGAAGAATATTTCGGGCGCGGGCTTAAGCGGAAACGTAAATAGCATACTGATCGCGGAGAGCAAGGATAAACTCTATTGCGCCACCACAAAAGGCGTATTTGAATATAATCCGGAGAAAGATGGTTGGAGCGAACTTTATAAAGGGAGGCCGCAAGCGGCCAACGTCAGAAAAATAGCATTTGCCGATAAGGAAGAGAAGGCGCTATGGGCTGGCACGGAGAAAGGAGTCTACAGGCTTGAGGCCGGAGGCTACACGGTAAACAGCTATATAGACGTCGAGAAGGAATTTAAGTCGACGAGAGCGATATTTGACGGCGAGCCCTCATTCAAAGAATTACAGAAGGCGGCTATCAAGTTTAATGATCTGGACCCGGAAAAGATCAGGAAGTGGCATTTTGAATCCCGGATGAGAGCTCTGGCGCCGAAAGTAAGTATAGGATTTGATAATAGTAAATCCAATCACTATAACATAGTCGCGGCCGCGACCGTCCCTGATAGAGATCGCGTGGTCGCGGGCCCGGACGATATTGACGAGGGTTTCGACCTTTCGGTTTCATGGGACCTGGCGAACATCATCTGGAGCGATGACCAGACCAATATAGACGTTCGCTCGCGCCTTACGACACAACTGAGGAGCGATATGCTCGATGATCTGAGGAGAGCATACTTCGAGCGCAAAAGAATGCAATATGAGATAGCGGTATCCCCGCCTATGGAGACGAAGCTTCGCTTTGAACGGGAGTTGAGGATCCTGGAGCTGACGCAAACCATCGACGACATCACAGGAAACTACCTGACTGAACATCGGAAATAGGGGAACAGGGGCTGTTTGAAGCGGAGTGTCCCTGCCTGCCTGCAATCTGCTTTCCGGCAGGCAGGCAGGCCAAAGTGACACGTCCCCTATTAATAGCACCTACAAGGCCGGCTAAATAAGTCGGGATCTTTGCCTCTAATAGCATTCTCCTGCCGTTCCAGGGATGCAGGAAAGATATCGAGCGGGCGAAGAGCGCCATGCGTTTATGTATGTCATCTTTTTTGCCGTACTTTGCGTCGCCCACTACAGGGTGCCCATTTTCAGCGAAATGTACGCGTATCTGATTTTTCCTGCCTGTAACGAGATCGATCTCAAGAACGCTGAAGTCCCGTGTCTCTTTGAGGACTTTATAAGCGGTGGTGGAAAGCTTTCCTTTTGACCCGTCTTTCGTGCTGTATACGACGTGAGCGGCATTCTCAGCCAAATACGAAGTTATGGCGCCGGACTTTACCGGTAATTTACCGTAAACAACGGCGAGATATTTTTTCTCTGTCTTGTCCCACTGTGTCTGCAGGCATTTTTTCGCAGCCTCAGTCTTTGCGAAGATAACAATGCCTGATGTATCCCTATCGAGACGGTGGACGATAAAGATTCGTTTGTGTGATTTAGCGCAGCCTTTACGAACATAATCCGTAAGAATATGGTAGGCGGTCTTTTCTCTTTCAGTGGCTGAAGCCATCGTAAGAAGCCGGGGAGGCTTGTCGATGACCAGGATGTCGCGGTCTTCGTAAATTATCTCTATCCCTTCAAGGAAGTCTTTTCGCATACAGTCGTTACTATAACATAAAAAGTAAGTTTCTGAGGCAATTTTTTGTTAACCGGAGATCTTCGGGATATTATTTTATTGACATACATGAGTGATGATTCTATACTCCCTTCAAGAGAACACGCAGACGGCTATATTTAATATAGTAAAAAATGAACAGGAGGCGGTAATGAGCTTTTTATTTTATATCATTCCGGTAGCGGTCATAATATTTACTATGGGTATCCGGATCGTGCGGCCTACGCATAGGGGCTTAATTGAAAGATTCGGCAAATATGTACGGTTTGCCAGTCCGGGATTCAATTGGATCATCCCGGTAGCTGAAAACCTTTATCAGATCAATATTACCGAGCAGATGGTTGATGCCGAACCGCAGGAAATCATAACGAATGATAACTTAAACGCCAAAGTGGATGCCCAGGTTTATTTCAAGGTAAAAGCGAGTGAGGCTGATGTCAAAAGCACGCAGTATAATGTTAATAATTATCAATGGCAGATCGTGAATCTCGCGCGCACGACCTTGAGGAATATCATAGGTACTTTGACCTTAAAATCCGCGAATAGCGAAAGAGGAAAGATCAACGCGGAACTGCATAAAACGCTATGCGAGGAAACGGGCAGCTGGGGATTAGAGATCGTAAGGACCGAGTTAAAGGAGATCGATCCCCCCAAGGATGTTCAGGAGACGATGAACAAAGTTGTAAAGGCCGAGAATGAAAAGATCGCGGCAATCGATTATGCTACGGCAACTGAAACTGTCGCTGACGGTCAAAAGAGGGCGGAGATTAAAAAGGCCGAAGGTATAAAACAGGCGCGCATATTAGAAGCAGAAGGCGAAGCCGCGGCGATAAAGTTAGTTAATGAGGCGGCGGAGAAGTATTTCGTAGGTAATGCGCAAGTGCTGCGCAAGCTGGAGGCGGTGGAGAAGTGTTTAGAGGGTAATGCCAAGGTCGTAATTCCGGCAAATACCGAGCTGGTAAATGTAATAGGTGAAATGGCAGGCTTTTTGCCCATAAAGAACAAGGAAAATAAGCCGTCGAAGTAGCTGATGGACAGGGGGCGTGTCAAGAAGTGACACGCCCCCTTTAATTTAGATGAGCGACTTATAAAGCGTGTAGGTCTTATCTGCTATTGCGGACCAACTGAAGAGCTCGAGCGCCCGTTTGCGCCCGGCTTTACCCATCTTAACGCGCAAGTCTTTATCTCGCATGAGACAATTGATCTTCTCCGCAAGGCTTTTTTCAAAATCTTCCGGAGATGCCGGCTCGAAAGTGTCCGGCTGACCCTGTTCTATGGGAACAAGTAATCCGGTCTCCCCCTCGACAACTACGTCTTTTATGCCGCCTACGGCGCTTGCTACGACAGCCGTTTCGCAGGCCATCGCCTCCAGATTAATTATCCCGAACGGCTCGTAAATCGACGGACAACAGAAAATAGCAGCATGTGAATATAGCGCGATCTTAGTGGGATTATCGACCATCTCGCGTATCCATATGATGCCCTCGCGCTCTTTTTGCATAAGAGAGACGTTTGTATGCATCTCGCGGCTGATCTCAGGAGTGTCCGGGGCCCCGGCGCAAAGCACGACCTGAAAACCCGGATCCATGTACCGCATTGCGTTGACAAGATGGATGATGCCTTTCTGACGCGTGATGCGTCCAACGAAGAGAACGTAGGGCTTATCCGGATCTATGCCGAAAGCTTTGAGGCACTCCGGAGCGCGGGTAGGGCGAAATTCATCGGGATCCACGCCGTTATGTATAATGTGGATCTTATCAGGGTCTACCCCGAACAAATTTACGATGTCATTTTTCGCTTCTCGGGAAACGGCCACTACCGCATCGGCCATCTCGATAGCGGTCTTTTCTACCCATAAGCTGCAGTTGTATCCTCCGGCCAGCTGCTCTCTCTTCCATGGACGCAGCGGTTCAAGTGAGTGGGTGGTTACCACTAACGGTATGGAGTAATTCAATTTAGCCAGTATCCCGCCCAGGTGTGTATACCAGGTATGTACATGGACTATATCCGCGTCTATCGCCGTCGTGTTAAAGTCAAGCGAGCGCTGCATCGCGCCGAAGACACCCTTAAGAGGATCGGGGCATGTATAAGCACTGTCGTCCAAAGGGTAGCCGGTGACAGCGAGAGAACCGATGTCAGACTTTTGGCTGCCGAAACAGCGTACGTCGACATCACAGAGTTTCGCCAGCTCACGGCTCAGGTAAGCTACGTGGACGCCGGCTCCGCCGTAAATATTCGGCGGATATTCGTTTGTTAAGATCAGGGCCTTCATGGACTATAATATAATCCAAATCATCGAAATCTGCAAGTCAAAACATTTTTCGGCTCTCCATAGCGAAAATATACTTCGGGGCCTCACCGCGAGGCGGCCTCGAAAGTAAACGCCGCTGTAGAAAAGGCGGAGCAAGTGGCAGGACCCGGTGAATATTATCGCAATCGGCGATTATTTTAATTCCTAAATAGCGATCTTAGTGCTAAAATGATAGCATAAGATTATATCAAAGGGAGTATGTATGAAGGAAGCGTTTCAGAAAAACAGGATAGTCATTGAGAAGATCGCGCCCATGATCGATTGCGGCGCCTTTCCCATAAAGAGAGTCGTCGGTGAAGAGGTGGTGGTGAGCGCCGATGTTTATGCTGACGGGCATGATAAAGTGCGCGCTTTCCTGCTTTACAGGGAGAGCGATAAGGCCGCCTGGCGGGTAGTCCCCATGAAAGATATGGGTAATGACGCCTGGACCGGCTCGTTCATAATAGAACGCGAAAAAGACTACTGCTATTCGGTGCGCGGATATATCTATGATCCTTCTTCCCGGCGCCTTGATCCGAAGAAGAGCTTGACGCATGAACCCCATCTTCGGGTCTCCGTAGAGAGAAAGCGCGCTCTATTCAGCAGCTGGTATGAAGTATTTCCGCGGTCCTGGCCGGTTAAGCCGGGCAAACACGGCACCATCAAAGATTGCGAACGTATCCTTCCTGAGATAGCGCGCATGGGATTCGATGTAGTTTATCTGCCCCCGATCCATCCCATCGGCAAGAGTTTCAGGAAAGGAAAGAATAATGCCGTCAAATGCGCGCCGGGCGATCCGGGAAGCCCGTGGGCTGTGGGGTCAACCGAGGGCGGCCACAAGGCGATCCATCCGCAGCTGGGGACGCTGAAGGACTTTCGATCATTCGTTAAACGCGCCGGGGATTGCGGCCTGGAGGTTGCCCTCGACATAGCTTTTCAGTGTTCGCCTGATCATCCGTATATTAAGAGTCATCCGGAATGGTTTAAGTGGCGTCCGGACGGCAAGATTCAGTATGCCGAAAACCCTCCTAAAAAATATGAAGATATAGTCCCTTTCAATTTTGATACGACGGATCGCGCCGGGCTATGGGAAGAGCTGAAGAGCATCGTACTATTCTGGGCCGCAAACGGCGTAAAGATATTACGTATAGACAATCCTCACACCAAACCGTTTATATTCTGGGATTGGCTGATCAGCGAGGTGAAGAAAGAATTTCCGGATGCCATCTTTTTGTCCGAGGCTTTTACCCGGCCCAAGATTATGTATCGACTGGCTAAAGTGGGATTCAGCCAGTCATATACTTACTTTACCTGGCGCAACACAAAGCAGGAGTTCCGGGATTACCTGACTGAATTGACCCGGACCGAGGTTGCCGAAATATTCCGCCCCAATTTTTGGCCCAATACGCCTGATATCCTGGCTGAACATCTGCAGGGCGCGGGTCCTGCGGCGTTCGCTTTACGTCTGGTGATGGCCGCGACGCTCTCTTCAAATTACGGAATATACGGGCCGGCTTTCGAGCTCTGCGTCAATACGCCCATCCCGGGCAGGGAGGAGTATCTCGATTCGGAGAAATATGAGATCAAACGTTGGAACTGGGACACGCCCGGAAATATTAAGGGCTTGATCACACGCGTTAATAAGATCCGCCGCGATAATCCCGCGCTTCAGATGACGCGCAATATCCGTTTTTGCGGCATAGACAATGATCGGCTGCTTGCGTACTACAAAGCAACTAGCGATCGCTCCAACATAATTATAGTCATTGTCAATCTCGATCCGCAATGTACCCAGTCCGGATGGCTGCAGATACCGATAGATGAGCTCGGAATAGATAAGGATAAGCCCTACATGGCGCATGATCTCCTGACCGACCAGAAGTATACCTGGCGAGGGGGAAGAAGCTATATCGAACTCGACCCCCTAACGCGTCCCGCTCACATCATTCGTGTTAAATAATTTAGTTGACAAAATCCCGTATATTTGTATAATATACTTGTTCATAGTAGTCTATTCAATCGTCCTCTCTAAGCGGGTATCCGAGAGATTAAACTCCTAGATAAGCAAAAATACTATAAATGTCGATAGCTTCCCACTGTACCTATACCTCATAAGGCTTGCCTTGTAATGTCCAAAAAGAGACTCTTTTTGATCGATGGAAATTCCTTCTGCTATAGGGCTTATTATGCCATAAGGTCGCTCTCCAACTCCAAGGGCCAGCCTACAAATGCCGTATATGGCTTTATTACGATGCTTGGCAAGATAATAAAGGATAATTCGCCCGATATGCTGGCAGTGGCCTTCGATATGAAGGGCCCGACATTCAGGCATAAGAAGTATGATGAGTATAAGATCCATCGCAAACCGATGCCGGATGAGCTTGTCTCTCAGATGCCTTACATTAAAAAAGTAGTTTCAGCTTACAATATACCGATATATCAGCTGGAAGGCTACGAGGCGGATGACCTTCTGGCTACAATAGCGAAGGCCGCGGAAAAGGAAGATATCGAGACTTTCATCGCCACAGGCGATAAGGACGCCCTGCAATTAGTCAATGACCACATAAAAGTCTATAATACAAATAAGGATGGCATGATATACGATTCCGATAAGGTGAAGGAAGCGTTCGGAGTGGGGCCCG
>JAHJHP010000035.1 GCA_018823705.1 Candidatus Omnitrophota bacterium
CGCCAAAAAGAGCGAGCGAACTTTCCGAGCAAAATTTCCACGCCGGGGAAATTTTGCGTCCCCGCGAGGCACCCGACCCGCGAGGGACTGACCGCGTTATAGCCGAAAAATCTATCAGACTCATTATGGCTTTGACTTTTGCTATACGGTAACATATAATCTGTGAAATACATCGTACCACTACTCAGCTTACGATAGTCAGCATAGCTAACAATCGGATATTATGAATATATTGAGTATCCTGCTTAAATATCTCGAGCCCAGGCGCCAGGCCTTCGAGGCATCCGCCGATGACCCGCTTAAGGCCCAGGAACAGACTCTCCTGAAATATCTGTGGCGCAATAAAGATACAGAATTCGGCCGGAAATATAATTTCGACGCGATACGATCGATCGACGATTACAGGCGTGCGGTACCGATCAACAGTTATGAAACCATCCGCGCGTACGTCGACAAGATCGCTGGAGGCGCCCAGAACATTCTGACGAAAGATAAGGTGGAGTTTTTCGGAGTTACAAGCGGTACCACGAATAAACCCAAACTGATCCCGACGACAAATTATTCGGAAAAGATAAAAGATAGCCTGCTGAACCTGTGGAGCTACTATATTACCCGCGACCACCCGGGGGTGCTTGACGGCAAGATACTTGCGATCGTCAGCCCGGAGATAGAAGGCAGAACGGAGGCAGGTATACCATTCGGCGCCGAGAGCGGCTATAGTTACCGGACCCTGCCGAAACCGATCACCGGCCTCTACTCGCTCCCATATCAGGTGTTTGAAATAGAGAATTATGAGTCACGCCATTACGCGATACTCAGAATAAGCATCGAGCAGAATATATCCACCATTGCTACGCTGAATCCTAATACGATAGTTCTGCTTATGCGTAAGATCGAAAAGTGGCAGCAGCTTATAATAGACGATATAGCGACGGGTAAGCTTTCCGGAGAATTCGAAATAAAGCCCGATATCCGCGCCATATTGGAGAGATCCTTTAAGCCAAATCCCGGAAGAGCGGACGAGCTCGAGAAGATACTCAAAACAACCGGCAGGCTATTACCGAAACACTTCTGGCTCAATATAAAACTCATAGAGTGCTGGCAGGGCGGCATGATGAAATTATATATCAAAGAACTCGAAGATTATTTTGGCCCCATACCGAAGCGCGACATAGGATGTGTCTCGACGGAAGCGCGAACCTCCATTCCGATAAAAGACGACACCGCGAGCGGCGTGCTGGCTATTCGTACCAATTTTTACGAATTTATCCCCAGGGAGGGGGCGGCTAAACCGGACAGGCGCACCCTGCTATGCACGGAACTCCGGGAAGGCGAAGAATACTTTATAATCGTTACCACAGCCGGCGGACTATACCGATACAACATAGATGATATCATAAAAATCACCGGTTTCTTCAAGCGGACCCCACTGATAGAGTTCGTCCAGAAGGGCCTTGGGGCCACCTCGCTTGCGGGCGAGAAACTCTATGAATCGCATGTGAACGAGGCAATAACAAGCGTGATGGAGAAAGAGAAAGTGCGGCTGGAATTCTTTTGCGCGGTAGCTAAGCCCATGGAAGGGCCGCGTTACGCGTTTCTGGCGGAATTCTCTCCGCCGGCGCCGGCAGATAAAGATATCTTGAGGATCCTCGGATCGATAGAGGAAGCACTTCGCAGGCAAAACAGAGAATATGATTACGTCCGGCAGGCACAGCTTCTTGGATCACCGGTCATGAAGATATTAAGGCTTGGCTCATTTGAAAATTATCGCATCAGAAGAATAACCGAAGGGGCCAAGGAGGGCCAGTTCAAAGCTCCTGAATTAACTGCCGACTGCGACTTTGAGAATAACTTTGCCATTGAAAAAATAGTTCATCTCCCGGACGGGAAAATTTGATCAAGATAGGTTCGTGCAGCATCCATACGAAAGTGTTCCTCGCTCCCATGTCGGGGTGCACGGACCTGCCATTCAGACTGATAGCTCGCGAACACGGCGCAAAGTTCTGTTTCTTTGAAATGATCGACGCGCATTCAGTGACCCATCACCGCCAAAAGACGTTCTCCATGCTTAAAACGCTCGAGTCGGATCAGCCGATAGCCCTCCAGCTCCTGGGAAACGATCCACAGATAATGCTGAGCGCGGCAGAGACCATACTGCGATCGGTAAGAGCGTCATTTCTTGATATAAATGCCGCTTGTCCTGTAAGGAAAGTCATAAAGAAGCGCGCAGGTGCATACTTGTTGAAGACCGGAAAGACACTCTGCGATACCGTAAAATTACTGACATCGTCATTGTCTTTACCTATCACGGTAAAGATGCGGTTAGGTTATGAAGACGAGACCCCGGCGGATATATCGGATCTTGCGAAACGGTGCGAGGATAGCGGCGCCGCGGCAATATTCATTCACGGCAGGACGAGACTGCAGCATTATTCCGGAAATGTCAATTACGGCGCCATACGCGCCGTAAAAGAGTCGATTAAGATACCTGTGATCGGAAGCGGAGATGTCCTTTCGGCCCAGCTGGCAAAGAAGATGTTCGATGAGACCGGTTGCGATGCCATACTGGTCGCCAGAGGATCCCTCGGTAACCCCTGGATATTCAGAGCCATCGAGAACCATCTTAAAGACGGCAGCCTTCCGGGACCGAGAGACCTGAAGGAAATGAAAAAAGTCCTCAAGCGCCATCTCTCATTCATGCATAAACACATGGAGTGCAGTGAGCCCGGTAAGCTGGGCGTAATGCGAAAGGTGACTCTGTGGTATACAAAGTCTTTTCCGGGCGCAAAGAGCATGCGGGGAGAGATATCACTTGTAAAGAGCTATGGTAAGATGTTAGAATCAATAGAATCCTTTGGATAATATGAGATCATATACGGAATACCTACAATTCAACACGAAGAACAGGCGGGAGATAGTTAATATCGGTCCCCGTGTCGTTGAGGCCGTCAAAAAGAGCGGTGTAAAAGAGGGGTTATGCCTGGTGAACGCGATGCATATAACCTCAAGCGTCTTCATAAATGACAATGAGCCAGGGCTTCATAAGGACTTTCTGTCGTGGCTCGAGAAGCTGGCGCCTTACGGGGAAGATAAGTACAGTCATAACCTGACTGGTGAGGATAACGGCGACGCGCACCTGAAACGGACCATTATGGGCAGGGAAGTAGTTGTTGCAATAACCGGCGGAAAGCTTGATTTCGGGCCATGGGAAGAGATATTCTACGGCGAGTTCGATGGACGTCGCCCTAAGCGCGTTCTGGTGAAGGTAATAGGGGAATAGAAAAAGTGGTATCGTTTTTCATCAAGTGGCTCGTGAACATCATCGCGCTCTTCGTTGTAATACACGCCATAGCGGGAGTCAGCGCCACCAACTCCAATGTAGTTATCGTTGCCGCCCTGATCATCGGGCTCCTGAACGCATTCCTGCGGCCTGTCCTCATAATGCTTACTCTCCCGTTTACAATTATCTCGCTCGGCTTCTTCACGCTTATCATAAACGCATTCATGTTTTATCTGGCTTCAAAATTCGTGGCAGGTTTTTCTGTAACGGGCTTCTGGAGCGCGTTCTGGGCCGCTTTACTATTCAGCGTTATAAGCTTCATCCTGAACCTGGTATTCGCGCATGATACCGGTTTTAAATTCAACTTATCCGGAAATATCGTACGGCCACGTAAGCGTTATGAAAATGTTATCGATGTCGAAGGCACGATTGTAGACCAACCAAACCCTTCGACCGGACTGGAGATTGATACTAAGCCCGGCGAAGCGCCAAGGAGGAATTCAGGTGAGTAAAAACTTAAAGATGGCGGGCATGACCGTACTGGTAATACTCGGTATCTTATTAATATACCGGGTCTTGTTCATAAGAACCGTCAATTACAATATCGGGGGCATAGATATACCGGCAAGATATAATATTCTCACCGGAAAAGCCGTTCCTATCTCCGACTACAAAGGAAAGATTATCAAGAAGACCGTTACGGATCGGAAGAGCAACAGGGTCGGCCTGGATTCAAACGATGTCACCGCAGCGCAGTTCAGGTGGGAGCTTTTCGAGGGATGGGCTAACAGCCGCCCGGAATACAAGGGGTGGGAGTCTGATCAGGAAATCTTCAAAAAAGCTAATGAGAAGTTCAAGGATAGCGTGCAATCAAACGTCAAGGTAATAAACTAAGCATGGCCTCTAATAAGATCGGTTTCGATAACGACAAATACCTCAGGGAACAGACTGCGGCGATCATAGACCGCGTCAAGAAGTTCGGCAATAAGCTCTATCTGGAATTCGGAGGAAAACTCTGTTTCGATTATCATGCCGCGCGCGTCCTGCCGGGTTACGACCCTAATGTTAAGATACGCCTTCTGCAGGCCCTTCAGGACAAGATAGAGATCGTGCTCGCGATATATGCCGGTGATATCGAAAAGGGGAGGGTCCGGGGAGATTTCGGCATAACGTACGACGCGGCCACTTTTAAACTGATAGATGACTTAAGAAAATGGGGGCTCGATATATCGTCGGTCGTCATCACACGATTCGCGGGACAACCTTCCGCGGCCATATTTAAAAATAAGCTTGAACGGCGCGGCGTGAAGGTATATTTGCACTATCCGATCGAGGGATATTCCACCAACACCGATCACGTTGTAAGCGATAATGGGTTCGGCAAGAACGATTATATCGAGACAAAGAAACCGATAGTGGTCGTTACGGCGCCGGGACCAAATAGCGGGAAGCTCGCCGTCTGCCTGTCACAGCTCTACCACGAGCATAGACGCAATATAAATGCCGGCTACGCAAAGTTTGAGACATTCCCTATATGGAACCTCCCATTGAAACATCCGGTCAATGTGGCGTACGAGGCCGCGACAGCGGATATACTCGACTTTAACCTGGTCGATCCTTTCCATCTTTCGGAATATAATAAAACAGTCATAAATTACAACCGCGACGTCGATAGCTTTCCGATATTGAGAATGATGCTTAATAAAATCACGGACAAGACCGCGGAAGCTCGAATGTACAATTCACCTACGGACATGGGAGTCAATAGGGCGGGTTATGGCATAGTGGATGATGCCGTAGTCCAGAAAGCCGCAAGGCAGGAGTTGATACGAAGGTACTTTCGTTATAACCAGGAATATGTTTTAGGCATCGAGAAGAAGGATACTGTGGAAAGGGTCACGATGCTTATGGCAGAGATGGGCGTGAAGGTGACCGACCGGGCAGTCGTTGAACATGCCAGGAAGACAGCGGAAGAATCGGAAAATAAGAATAAGGGCTTCGACGGTATATATTGCGGCGCGGCGCTGGAATTGCCCGACGGAAGCCTTGTATCGGGAAAGAATTCGAAGCTCATGCATGCCGCTTCGAGCCTGGTGCTCAATGCCGTGAAAACGATAGCTAAGATACCGGATGAGATACTTCTGATATCTCCGCATATTATTAAGCAGATCACTGTCCTCAAGGAGGATATACTGAACGGGGACCCGGAAAGCCTTGATCTCGAGGAGACGCTGATAGCCCTTTCGATCAGCGCTACTACAAACCATACAGCCGAGATAGCTATGCAGAAACTGAGCTTGCTCCGCGGCTGCGAAATGCATATGACGCATATACCTACGCCCGGGGACGATGTCGGGTTGAAGATGATAGGCGTGAACGTTACCACCGACGGTAAGTTTTCATCGCATAATCTATTTGTAACGTAATTGCCGGCGGCGCTAAGGATATGAAGATACGATAAAAAGGCCGAATGTTTCGGTAAAATGTCTCCAGGAATACCATAAAGAACTGAGCGCATAATGAAAGATTTTTGCGGTGTAGTCGGGATATACGGCCATAAGAACGCGGCACAACTGGCATACCTTGCGCTCTACGCGCTGCAGCATCGCGGCGAAGAATCGACCGGCATCGTAAGCTTCGACAAGAAGAAGATATATCAGCACAAAGGGCAGGGGCTGGTCGGTAACGTCTTCAAAGAAGATAATCTCAAAAAACTTAAAGGCCATCTCGCTATAGGGCATGTCCGTTATTCCACTACAGGTTCCTCGACCGCGAAGAACGTCCAGCCGCTCCTGATCAATCATAAGAAGGGCTTCATAGCCGTCGCCCATAACGGCAACCTGACAAATTCTGTCAGCTTGAGAAACGAGCTGGAGGATTCCGGGTCCATACTCCAGACAACTATGGACTCTGAACTCATACTGCACTTCCTGGTCAAAGATCATCAGAATAATTACTCCGGAAAATTATTACCGATAATGGACCGGCTCGAGGGGGCATTCTCGTTCGTAATAATGATAAACGACGCGATTTACGCGATGCGGGATCCTCACGGGTTCAGGCCTCTCTGCATAGGAAAGCTCGGCAGCGCTTATATAGTCGCGAGCGAAACATGCGCGCTGGATATGGTGGAGGCGACCTATGTGAGGGATGTCGAGCCGGGCGAAATCGTGATAATAGATAAAAACGGTCTCAAGTCTCTAAAACAACCCGAGGCAAAGAAGCACGCGTTCTGCGTCTTTGAATATATCTATTTTTCGCGACCGGATTCCAACATATTCACCCAGAGCGTATATCTTGCAAGGAAAAATCTTGGCAGGACACTTGCCAGAGAGCATCCTGTAAGCGCGGACATGGTGATGCCCATACCGGACTCCGGCACGTGCGCGGCTCTCGGATTCGCTGAGGAATCCAAGCTTCCGCTTGAGATAGCTTTTGTCAGAAACCATTACATAGGCAGGACTTTCATACAACCGAGCCAGCTCATAAGGGACTTTAAGGTAAAAGTAAAATTGAATCCCGTAAAGGACGCCCTGAGGGGCAAGAGAATAGTCATAGTGGAGGACTCGATAGTGAGGGGTACAACCTCAAGGGGCAGGGTCAGGGCGTTGCGCGCGGCGGGCGCGAAAGAGATACACATGAGGGTGAGTTGTCCACCGCTCATCTCGCCCTGTTTTTACGGGATAGACTTCCCCACGAAAAAAGAGCTGATCGCTTCAGATCACTCCGTAGAAGAGATAAAAGATTTCATAGGAGTCGATAGTTTAAAGTTCATATCGCTCGACGGCATGCTCAGCTCGATGATGCTGCCGAAAGAGGAGTTCTGCGCGGCCTGTTTTACCGGAAATTACCCAACCAAAGTATGCAAGGTCCAGTCCAAGAAAGTGCTGGAAAAGAGACGCTGTGCAGGAGTAAAGAAAACATAATATGGCCAGAGAAAAGATACTCATAATAGATTTCGGATCCCAGTACAATCAGCTGATCGCCAGGAAGGTCAGAGAGCTTAACGTATTCTGCGAGATCCTTCCTCCGGATTTCCCCGTAGAATCAATAGATCCTGCCGAGATCAAGGGCATCATATTGTCCGGCGGGCCCGCGAGCGTCTACTCGAAAGCGGCGCCGCGCTGTGACGAACGGATATTTTCGCTCGGCATCCCTATAATGGGGATCTGCTACGGTATGCAGCTCATGTCCAAAATGCTTGGTGGAGATGTAGCCAAATCACACCAGAGAGAGTACGGCAGGGCGCCTCTTACGGTGACGGACCATAAACTTTTATTCAAAGATGTCCCTAAGGCAAGCGTCTCCTGGATGAGCCACGGCGATAAGGTGAGGAGGATGCCTAAAGGGTTTATCCGTATCGCGCGTAGTCCGAACACGTCCATAGCCGCGTTCGCTGACTTCAAGCGCAATTTTTTCGGCGTACAGTTCCATCCCGAAGTCGCCCATACTCAGGCGGGAAAGACGATCATCAGGAATTTTGTCAGGCTGGTATGCCGCTGCCGGGGTGATTGGTCAATGAAGTCTTTCATAAATGAGACCGTAGCGGATATTCGCGCCGCAGCAGGCCCCGACAGAGTGATACTCGGCCTTTCGGGCGGAGTCGACTCGTCGGTCGCGGCCGTCCTTATAAATAAAGCCATTGGCCGGAGGCTGGTCTGTATATTTGTCGACAACGGATTACTGCGCAAAGATGAAGGAAAAGCTGTTAAGGAGTTATTCCAGAAACATTTTAAACTCAACCTTCACTGCATAGACGCCTCGAAAGAATTCCTGAATAATCTGAGCGGCGTCATTGAACCTGAAAAAAAGAGAAAAATAATCGGCCGTACTTTTATAAAAGTTTTCGATCGGGAAGCAAAATCGATAGGCAGAGTAAAATATCTGGCCCAGGGTACCCTCTATCCGGATCTCATCGAATCGCGGTCCGTATTCGGCGGGCCCAGCGCGACGATCAAGACACACCATAACGTAGGCGGTTTGCCGAAGAAGATGAACCTGAAGCTGATAGAGCCGTTAAAATACTTATTCAAAGATGAAGTCAGGAAAGTAGGCAGAGAACTTGATATGCCGCCCGACGTGCTTGGACGGCATCCTTTCCCGGGGCCGGGCCTGGCCGTAAGGATCCTCGGTGAAGTGACGAAAGAACGATGCGACATACTTCGCGAAGTCGATGACCGCTTCATCAGTACATTAAAACGCGAAAACCTCTACGATAAGATATGGCAGGCATTCGCGGTGCTGCTGCCGGTTAAATCGGTCGGCGTGATGGGTGACGAGCGCACGTATGAGAATGTGGTCGCCATAAGAGCCGTGACGTCGGTCGACGGCATGACAGCCGACTGGGCCAGGATACCGTACGACATCCTGGGAAAGATCTCCAATAGGATCATAAACGAAGTCAAGGGTGTGAACAGAGTGGCTTACGACATAAGCTCCAAGCCGCCATCAACGATAGAGTGGGAATAGACGCGGATATTTATAATATTTAACTACATGAAGGTAAGGGGAGGCAGGGTATGCTAACATAGGATTGTAACGCACTGACAGAATGAAATCTCATCAAGCGCTGATTTTCTACAAAGACGTAGGTAAAATCCCGGAAGCGCCGATCAATGAGACAGGAAACGTAAACAGAGCAGTTTACAACATAGGCTTAAGTTACACTCGATGATGAGTGGATGGAAAATTCGGTTTTTAGTCAAATCTGACACATAACTGAGGGGGAAGTTAACATGATAACGACTGTCAAGGTCAATACGGAATTGGCGAAAGAGATGGGCCTTTCTGAGGAGGAGTTTAGCGAAATAAAGAAACTGCTCGGCAGGGAGCCGAACGTCACGGAGCTGGGCGTCTTCTCGGCGATGTGGTCCGAACACTGCAGCTATAAGAATTCGCGCCGGCTCTTCAAGCTCTTTCCGACAAATGCCAAGCAGGTTTTGGTAGGCGCCGGAGAGGAAAATAGCGGCATCGTAGATATAGGGGACGGCCAAGGAGTGGCGTTCAAGATCGAGTCCCACAACCATCCGTCGGCGGTCGAGCCGTTTGAGGCTTCGGCCACGGGTATCGGCGGATGCGTCAGGGATATATTCACGACCGGCGCGCGGCCTGTTGCCGTTTTAGGAAGCTTGAGGTTCGGAAGCATGGCCAGCGAGAAGGTAAGGTTTCTGTTCAAGGAGGTCATAAGAGGTCTGGCTCATTACGCCAACAAGGCCCAGATCGCCGCCGTAGGCGGGGAAACCTACTTTGACGAAAGCTATGAAGGGAATCCTCTCGTAAATGCCTTCGTCGTGGGGATCGTGGATAAAAAAAATATAGTAAGGGGTGTCGCTCAGGGGATCGGGAACCCGATCTATTACATCGGCGGAGATACCGGCAGGGACGGTGTGGGCGGGGCAAGCTTCGCCTCAAAGGAGATCACCGAGGAGTCATCGACGAGTAAGAGCGCGGTCGCCATAGGCGATCCGGAACTCGGAAAACGTTTGAGGCAGGCATGCCTTGAATTGATAGAAAAGGGGCTTGTCGTAGGCATGCAGGACATGGGAGCGGCGGGACTGACCTGCTCGTCATGCGAAACCGCGTCAAGAAGCGGGACTGGCGTCGAGATAGACGTCTCTCTTATCCCTCAAAGGGAGAAGGGGATGACGCCTTACGAGATACTCCTTTCCGAGTCGCAGGAAAGGATGCTCGCCATCCTGAAAATCGGTAAGGAAAACGAGGCTCTCGCCATATTGAAAAAATGGCGCATCAACGCTGTGAAAGTGGGAAAGGTCACGAATGATAAGATGATGCGGGTTAAGGAAAAAGGGGTCGTTGTATGCGAAGTCCCCGCCGATGCCCTCACTAAAAAAGCCCCCCTCTACACAAGGCAGACTAAAAAACCGGCGTATCTGGAAGACACGCAAAAACTGAATTACAAATCGGTGAAGGAACCGGATGATTGCAATAAAGTGATCCTGAAGCTGCTGGATTCCCCGAACATAGCAAGCAAGGAATCGGCTTATAAGAACTTCACTTTTGTCGACAAAGACGATGTGATGGTCGGCGCCGGCTCGGACGCGGCTATCATAAAGGTCAAGGGCACGAAAAAGGCCCTCGCGATCAGCGTCGATTGCAACGGCAGGTATTGCTACCTGGATCCTTACAACGGCGCCATGATGGCCGTCGCGGAAGCGGCGAGAAACGTGACATGCGCCGGCGGAAGGCCGCTCGGTCTCACGGACGGGTTGAATTTCGGCAACCCCATGAAACCGGAAAATTACTGGCAGTTCGAGAAATGCATAGAGGGGCTTTCGGCGGCGGGTAAAGCGCTGGATATACCCGTCATCAGCGGCAATGTGAGCTTCTATAACGAAAATCCGAAGGGGCCGATAGACCCTACACCCTTGATCGGTATAGTGGGGCTCATAAAAGACGCCTCCCTCGCCGTTACGCAGAATTTCAAGAATAACGGCGACGCGATAGTCCTGCTGGGAGAGAACACCTCCGACCTTTCGGGAAGCGAATATCTATATCTGGTGCATCATATGAAGAAGGGCAGCCCCCAGATCGATATCGCGCGGGAGAAAGCGGTCCAGGAGGCATGCCTTGAGGCGATCGAAGCGGGCCTGGTAAATTCCGCGCATGACTGCTCCGAAGGCGGGCTGGCTGTAGCGCTCGGCGAATCGTGCATCACGAACAAAAATAAGATGATAGGAGCCTCAATAAAATTGGACGGCAAGATCCGGAAAGATGCCGTTCTTTTCGGAGAAGCTCCGTCCCGGATAATCGTCTCGGTCGGCAGGAAGAACCTGGCCGCCCTGGAAAAGATAGCGAAAAAGCATTCGATCCCTTATAGTGTACTGGGTGATACCGGAGGAGAGAAGCTGGCTATCCGGTACGGCAACGAGACGGCAATCGACATTTCGCTTAAGACATTGAGCGATACATGGAGAAACGCTATTCCGTCACGTATGGGAAAGTAGCTCTGAAAACTATAGCGCGTAAATAAAAAGCTTGATCGTTATTAACAGCATTGGATGAAAAGAGCCGTTTGGGCGGGGTAAGGGGTGGTGTGTCTAGTAATCAGGGCCGATTTATCCAGAAAAATATTGTAAAATGAAGATTGGCAGTGTATATTTGTAAAAGAATCCTTCGGCAGGTTCAGGATTTTGTCCTGCGCTTCGACATGCTTAGCATGGCTCGAAGCATGGTGAGCGACGTCGAAAAAAATAAAAGGGAGGAGAGCCTGTAATGAAAAAGATAGCGGTAGCTAACCAAAAGGGCGGTTGCGGCAAGACCACGACGACTATAAATTTAGCGGGAGCTCTTGCTGATATGGGGAAGAGAACTTTGGTAATAGATCTCGATCCGCAGGCTCACGCGAGTTTCGGCCTCAATCGGACCAATCAAAGTATGGATCGCTCTATATATAACGTCATGACGGATAGTCCGGACAAGAACCGCCCCATAAACGACTGCATAGTGAATGTCTCTCAGAACCTGGATATCGTGCCTTCGAATATACTGCTTAGCACCCTCGAACAGGAATTAAAAGATAAAGAGGACGCTGTATCAAAATTACATCAGGCGTTGACGACAAGCCAACTAAATTATGACTACATGCTGATAGACTGTCCTCCAAGCCTCGGATTTTTGACATTTAACGCGTTACGCGCATCCGACCAGGTACTGGTTCCGATAGATATGAGCGCTTTCTCCCTAATGGGCGTCGGAAAACTCCTGGGAATGCTGGAGCTGATAAAGATAAAGATATATCATTCACCTCAGGTAAGCGCTCTCGCCACACTGTACGACAGCAGAACGAAGTACTCACAGGTAATGCATAGCGAAGTGAGCACGTTCTTTAAGAGCCAGCTCCTTGCGACTACTATAAGGATGAATGTAGACCTGAAGAAAGCCGCGGCCAAAGGAGTATGCGTTACGACTTTCAACAAAGATTCTATAGGCGCGAAGGATTACACGGCTCTGGCCCAGGAAATACTGAGAGCGGACGGGGCCCTTGAGTTTGAAAAAGCGCTTAACGCCAGTGCGCCGGAAAGTCCCGTTGAAATAACGCAGGAAATCGTAATGTCTCCGATCTTGAACTTACCGCGAGAAGTGACGGGCGAGCCTAAAGAACGAGAGACTCCGTCCATGGCCAGGGACATACTGTTCAATGTAAGCGCCCCGAACGCGAAGGACATATACGTTGTTGGTGACTTCAATAATTGGAATACCGCCGACGACTACAGACTATCGAGGCTTGAAGACGGCAGGTGGGAAAAAAAGCTGGGGTTAAGCCCCGGCAGGCATAAATACAAATTCATTATCGACGGCGAGTGGGTACAGGACTCTCAGAATAACGATCACGAACAGAACTCATTTGGTACTTTTGATTCGGTGATCATCCTTTAGTAGCTGACCGCCAATTAATCTATTAAGGTCCAGATTTTGACAGAGCAAAATCTGGACAATCAAACGATTTGGAGAAATCCAAAATTTTCTCTGTAAAATTTTGGATAAAGGAGTCATACATGTCCCTACTGAAAGGCGACTTTACAAAAGAAGATCCGTGGCGCATATTCCGGATAATGAGCGAGTTCGTCGATGGCTTCGAAGAGTTATCGAGCGTCAGGAATGCGGTATCGATATTCGGATCCGCGCGAAGCGGGCGTACGGACAAATACTACAAGCTGGCCGAAGAGACTGCTTCCAGACTGGTAAAGAACGGCCATGCCGTAATAACCGGGGCGGGGCCCGGCATAATGGAGGCTGCGAATAAGGGCGCGAAGAAGGCGCATGGCGATTCGATCGGCCTGAATATATTGATACCCACCCGTCAAAAACCGAATAAGTACGTAACCAGGTCCCTCGAATTTAAATACTTCTTCTGCAGGAAGGTCATGTTCGCCAAATATTCGAAGGCTTTAGTGGCTTTTCCGGGCGGCTTCGGAACGCTCGATGAATTTTTTGAGGTGATAACGCTCGTCCAGACCCAGCGGATGGAACCTCTGCCTGTCATACTCATCGGAAGTGTATTCTGGAGGGGCATGATGCGCTGGATGAAGAATACGCTCATGCCGTACGGTATGATCGATCTGACCGACCTTAATCTATTCCAGCTGGTCGATAAACCTCAGGATGTTGTGGAAGTCATAAACAGATTTTATGAAAAGCAGTGACAAGCCCGGGAGCGCTCACCGATATGCAAAAAATACTGATAATAGACGACGAAAAAGCTGTAGTTGATATGCTGTCAGACTTCCTGGGCACTCAGGGTTATGCCGTGTCAAAAGCATACGACGGTGAGGAAGGCATACGAAAATTCGACTCCGACAAACCCGATATCGTGATGTGCGATATCAGGATGCCCCATAAAGACGGTTACGCGTTCCTTGAAGAGCTAAGGTCGTCCAGGAGCTGGGTTCCGGTCATAATGGTGAGCGCGATATCAGATCCTGTTAATATAATGAAGGGGTACGCCTTTGAAGCGGATTACTACATCACAAAGCCCATTAATCTCGAAGATACATTAAAAGCATTAAAGATAATGCTTTCCCTTGCTCCTCTGCGTAAGAAATAAGTCATCCTTCGACTTAGCTCAGGATGGCGAAATCCTGCGAAGCTCTACTGTAATCTAAGCGCCTTAAGAGCGAAGTAGGATAAGCCTCGATAAAAAACTCTCCTAAAAAAATAACCCTTCGACAAGCTCAG
>JAHJHP010000036.1 GCA_018823705.1 Candidatus Omnitrophota bacterium
AAGCTCTACAAGCTGTAATAACCAGTTTAAATACTGCGATAGGATCCAATCAGATAAGCTTGGCCACGGCTCAGGAAAATTTAAATCAGGCTCATAGTGATAAGCAGGCCGCACAAGCTGATTACAATAACGCCCAGACCGACGTTAATACAAAACAAGCCGAATATGATAATGCGAAACAAGACAGGGTAAATAAGGAAGACATGGTCAATACCGCAAGTACGGATCTTACGGCCAAGGCTACCGCGAAAGATCAGGCAGGCGCGGAGCTTGATGCCGCTATCCGGATATTGAATGAAGTTCAAATCTTAAATAATGATAAACAGGCAGAATGCGCCACTCTCCATGACCAGTATCTGGCATCCAGGATCGATTACGATGCCGCGGATAAGGAATTGAGCGCGGCCAGGCTACTTGAGGAGACAGCCCTTTGGGAGCTTAATGCTTCGATCGCTCTACGTGATGGTGAAAAAGATGATGACAATGTAACGATTGGACAGCTCCTGGGGGTTTCCGTAGCAGATATATCTTCCTTGATACAGGCTTATCAAAGCTTCAGTTTAGCCGTACAGACTCTGAATGACTCCCAGTATGTAAATACCAAAAATGTCTTTAACGATATCGTAGCGCTTATTAATCTCGTTGTGACCGCCATAGCCGATTTATTATCCCGGATAGAGGCTTTCCAGATAGAACTTGCGGAAGATGATGTAAACGCCAAACAAGCCGCATATGATAGCGCGAAACAAGACAAGGTAAATAAAGAAGGCATATTCAATGCCGCATGTACGGATCTTACAGCTAAGGCCAGCGCGGAGGATCAGGCAAATTTAGACCTGCAAGCCACAATTCAAAGCCTTACAACTGCTCAATCCGCTAAAGATGCAAAACAGTCCGCTTATAATTTCTCCGATCAGCAATATGTCGCACAACAAGTAACCTATGACACGGCAAACGAAGCGTTGATTGTCGCCAGCTCACTCGAAGAGACAATCAGTCAGGATCTCACGATCGCTCAGGAGACATTAGCCGCAAAAGAGTCTGTTTTAAATAGTAAGATAACAGACGAGCAAGCCCTACAAGCCGTAATAACCAGTTTAAATACTGCGGTAGAATCCGATCAGATAAGTTTAGCCACGACTCAGGAGAATTTTAATCAGGCTCTTAGTGATAAGCAGGCTGCACAGGCTGAATACAATAACACCCAGGATGACGTTAATACGAAACAAGCCGAATATGATAATGCGAAACAGGACAGGATAGATAAGGAGGGTATATCAAGCGCCCTAAGTACGGATCTTATGGCTAAGGCCAGCGCTGAGGATCAGGCAAATTTAGACCTGCAAGCCACAATTCAAAGCCTTACAACTGCTCAATCTGTTAAAGATACAAAACAGTCCGTTTATAATTTCTCCGATCAGCAATATGTCGCACAACAAGTAGCCTATGACACGGCAAACAAAGCATTGATTGTCGCCAGGTCACTCGAAGAGACAACCAGTCAGGATCTCACGCTCGCTCAGGAGACATTAATCGCAAAAGAGTCTGTTTTAAATAGTAAAATAACAGACGAGCAAGCCCTACAAGCCGTAATAACTAGTTTAAATATTGCTATAGAGTCCAATCAGATAAGCCTGGCCACGGCTCAGGAAAATTTAAATCAGGCTCTTAGTGATAAACAGGCTGCACAGGCTGATTACAATAACGTCCAGGCTGACGTTAATACGGAACAAGCCGAATACGATAATGCTAAACAAGACAGGGTAAATAAAGAAAGCATATTCAATGCCGCAAGTACGGATCTTACGGCTAAAACTACCGCGAAAGATCAGGCAAGCCTGGAGGCGGAGACTGCAATCCAAAATCTAACGGCCACTCATTCAGCTAAAGATATAAAACAGGCCGAATACGATACAGCGTATTCGGCATATGAGGCCGCCGAATCGAACTATTGCCGGATACTGACAGGTCTTAATGATGCTAAAGACGAAGAGGATGCAGCCGGGACGCGCGCTGGAGTACTTCTTAAGATACTCAATGACTTAAAAGCTATTTCTTTAGCGTTTCCGCAAGAAGACACCGTATTGAAAACTGCTAATAACGAGATGGAGATCATCGGCATCCGTTACGATGACAAAAGACAAATTCAACAAGTTAACGGAATGAATGGGACCGTCCACGATTACAAAGATGGACTGGTGAGCGGCATTATAAGCGGCTCCGAATTCACGCTCTATAGTTATGATCTGAGTGAATTGGGCAACGTAAAGCAAGTCACGGTCGACCGTGACGGCATAAAAAGAATTTATGACGAATACGGGAACATAGAAAGCTTGAGCCTCAACGATACCGTAAAGATAGTGTACCAGAGCGGTGCGGTAAAAGAGATACAGAAATCCGATGGAACGAAAATAAGGAATATGACTTTCAGCGATAGCGGCGAGCTGGATGGCGCCCTGGTAGCATATCCGGACGGAAGCATTGCTGTTTATCACGATTCGGAGCTGCTCCAGACCATTGATCAATCCGGCGGCGTTATCGACTATGAATACGGAAAGATCCGCCGAATAACGAAAGACGACGGCAGTATATACAATTGGTCATATGACGGCGCTAATATAGTGATATTCGATAACGATCTGCAGCAGCGAAGAAGATATCTCGAGGGAAGGCTGGTCTCACTGGAGGAGCTTACCGGCACAGGGCTCACGACTATATATTATTATGATGACGTTTCGTTCGATCTCATAAAATCGGAAATATGTAAAGATAGCGGGATTTTGTATACGTATACTTATACCTACGCGGAAGGGCTTACCCTTATCCATGATGAGGACGACAATATACAGGCATACACAAAAGATAAGAAGCTATCTTATATTATCGATTCAAAGGGTAGAAAGTACTCGTACACCTATGTCGGCAAAAACGAGGGGTATGTAGAGGTATATTTCCCGTCAGGATCAAAAACAAGATACGATACTGCCGGCAGCATTATCGATATAACAGAGGCCGATGGCACTGTAATAAATGAGATAATCTTCGATGACAATGGTTCACCTGAGAGTTTCAGTTATATAAAAGATGGAAGCACCTACAAGGTGGCAGGCGGAAAGATAGAGAGCGTTCTGTCAAGGGACGGCACAAATACCATATATTACGGCAATGGCTTTATACACTCGATCGCTTTGGCCGAAAGCGCTGACCTGGAGGAGTATGAGTATCTCGTGAAAGACAGCAGAGTCTGTAAGGATGCGTCTACGTTCCTTAGGGGCGATATTCAGCAATTAAGCCTTTATAATACAGA
This sequence comes from Candidatus Omnitrophota bacterium, assembly GCA_018823705.1. GTDB lineage: Bacteria > Omnitrophota > Gorgyraeia > 2-01-FULL-45-10 > 2-01-FULL-45-10 > CAIMPC01. Next base: position 3,308 of record JAHJHP010000036.1, read on the forward strand.
TTCTGTCGCTCATCTCCGGCTTTCTTCGGATACGCTTCGATTCGGCACAGGTCCGGATGGCGTAAAGCATGTAACCGCTGATGAAACGCTTGCCTCGGGCGTCTATGATTTCGAGTCACTCACCATCGATCAGGGTAAGACTTTAATGATAGGCCCTAATACCGTTATAAGAGTTCTGGGCGCGGTCATCGTTAATGGCACTATATTTTGCGGTGGCGTTTTAGATATATATGCTCCTACTTTCAATGTCGGCGCCTCCGGATCCGTTACAGGCGCGGTAAATATCAAATGCGACACGATAAACAATGTTGGCATAATAACCGGCAATGCCTCTTTGACCGGATTAATTAGCGGAAATGAAGCAATAAGAGACGATTATTTTTATGCGCCGGCGTATTCTTTTGAATATAATCCCGGAGGCGGCTCGGCTCTGCCCCGCGTAACTTTTCCTTCAGCCACCATTAGTTCTGTAAAGTGGTATGCCTCCGGTAACGGGAGCGGCAACAGTCAGGGATATGCCATATTATATCTTTATATAAATGGAGTCAGGACTCAGGTATCGCCAACATATGGTTGGGGCAGAGGCCCCGGCAGTTTTAATACCGGCGTGACGACTATAAACGGATCCTGGAATAATGTTACCGGCATTGAGTGTTATCTCGAGACGGATTCAACCATAGGTGTGGCCAGAGTTTATGGGTATGAAATGCAGGCTCTTATTGGCACTCCTACGATAGAGTACGCGACCGGTAATCCGGGCACGGTCAATACCACAGCATCCCGGCCCACCGCTAGTATCAAACAGCCCGACTATCCGTCATCAGGCACATTCGAATCCGAGACGATGGAACTTAATGCTCTTAAGCTCGGTGCCATATCATGGAGCCAGGAGCTGCCTGAGAGTACAAGTATCACATTCCAGACGCGAACGGGGGATACGGCTACACCTGATGCCACATGGAGCGAGTGGTCGGCTGAGTTGTCCGCCGAAGCTTCTTCGCAAATAATTTCCCCGGTGAGCAAGTATATCCAATATAGAATTAATTTAGTCACTACAAATGCAGCCGCGACGCCGCTTATAATGCTCGGGGAGAATAGCCCGATAACATTTGATTACAGCCGCGCTCCGGACGGACCGGGTGAACTGACGGATATCTATCACGCGACGGTATCAAAAGACGGTGTTACGTCAGTCTGTGATAAGAATGTCCTGTCGAAGCTGGTATTTGATTCAGGCTACCTGGATATCATTACAAGCGACATACCCGGCTATTTATTAAATGACACTCAGAAAGAGCTGTATCTGAAAGATTCGGTCATCATATCGGAGCTCACTGCTATTGAGAGCATAGATGGAACGATCACGGAATATTGTCAGGGGCAGATATCGAAGATCACCAGGACTGATGGAACCGTGATTAAGAGCGCGTCTTTCGACGTCGATAATAACGCGAAAGACTTTACGTATTCCAAAGATGGCAGCACATACATAGTTAAAGATGGAAAGATCGATACGGTAACAACGGCGGCAGGTGAAAGCATAAAGTACTATTCATATGGATTGATCAAAAGCGTAGAAACCGGATACTCTATAAAAGAATATGAGTATGGTGCCGAAACCGATGAAAAATACACGACAAAATCGATATTCCAAAAAGGCTCTTTCGATGGCGCCTCTTTCCTGGAACAAAATTCCACCGCATATCTTCAGCTTTCGTCGGATACTCTAAGGTTCGGTACAGGCCAGGATGGCGCAAAGCGCATAACTGTTGATGAGACGCTTACTTCCGGCGTCTATAACTTCGACTCGCTTACCATAGATGCGGGGAAGACTTTAATAGTGGGGCCGGATACCGTAATAAAAGTGCTGAATACGGTTAATGTCAGCGGTTCCATATTCTGTGGAGGCGCTTTAGATATATATGTCCCTACTTTTAATGTCGGCGCTTCCGGGTCCGTCACAGGAGCAGTAAATATTAAATGCGATACGATAAATAATGCCGGCATAATAACGGGCAACGCCTGCCTAACGGGAGCCGGCGGATCCGGCGCCACAACGGACGATAATTTTAGCACCGGTATAAACGGTTCTCACGGGGCCAACGGCAGTGCCACTGTGACATTTCCAAGCACTAACATTACAAGGGCCAGATATCGTGCCTCGCTTGGTAGTTACGGCCTTCCCGCGTATGCCAGTGTTTATCTGTTGGTAAACGGATCGTGGACTTGTATAGCGAGTTATACTGGAGCCGGCGATTCCGGAGTGACGGATAATACAACGGGTTGGTCTAACGTGACCGGTATGATGATTACCGGACGCTCGCTCAACGGCAACTGTGTCTGTTCAAGCTTCAGCCTCTATGAGATGCAAGCTCTTATCGGAACTCCGACGATAGAGTATATCGGCGGCAATCCCGGAGCTTTTAATATTACGCCATCCAGGCCCACTGCCAGCATAAAACAGCCCGATAATCCGTCATCAGGCTATTTCGAATCTGAGGTTATAAAAGTCAATGCGCTTGAGCTTGGCCTCATATCATGGAGCCAGGAGCTGCCCGAAGGCACAAGTATCACATTTCAGACGCGAACAGGGGATACCGCTCTACCTGATTCTACATGGAGTGAATGGTCGCAAGCCTTGTCAAATTCCGAGGGATCTGATATAGAATCTCCCGGTAAAAAATATCTCCAGTATAAGATAAATTTAGAAACGTCCGATCCGTCAATAACGCCTAAGATACTTCTCGATGAGGCTCATGGCATATCGATTAACTATGCCGCGATTTCTGATAACCCTCTCGATGTGTATGTCAAGGTGAAGGATAATGGCGAGGTATCTGCTCATAATGAATCGGGTAACTTGATATGGAGAGAAGATGCCGCGCTTGTGAGGAGATATTACGATCCCGCCGGCCTGCAGGGCATCATAGATCCGGCATCTCTTAAGTTCGACTTATCATGCATGGATAGCCTTGCCCGTGATATCAGTTCCCGTAAACTGAGCGACGCGCAAAAAGTGATAACGGTTTATGATGAAGGGAATGAGACCCCCGTTGAAATAATAACCGCAGGGCAGGCAATTACCTATTTCGATCAGGGCTTTGCCGCCGAAGTCGTTGATAAGAATGGAGCTTCACAGGTAGTTTATTCGTACGATGAAGAAAAAAATATAATCAAGGTTGAGTTTGTTGAAGCACGGCAAAAGCTCGAAGAAAATTATCAGAAAGCCCTCGCGGAGATAGTGTCTGAGAAAGAAGCGGTGCTTGCCAGGCTCGTGCAGGCAGAGACTAACGCCAAAAGCGATATCGAGGCTAAATCGGCGGATATCCAGAAACAGATAGATAACGAGAGGGCGCGCTTGGCCCAGGAAAAGGCTAAGTACGACCCCAGCGTATATGATCTGTCGGAATTTAACAGGGCATTCAGGGAAATTGATGATTATGAGGCAAATCTTCAACAACAGACTCGAGACGTATATGTTGATTTAGATACTGAATTGACCGCTGCTCGCGCCCGCATAGAATCCGATTCTTCGACCGCTATGCGGGATCTTATTAATAACGATTATAATAAAATTCTTGGCGACATAGTCCAGAAGGAAAGCTCGCCACTAATCTATCAATATTATAGAAAGGTGTTAGGCAGGGACCCGGGGGATGGTGACCTCCTGTATTGGGCGAATTTCGCGAAGGCCGAGTTGAGGCCGATTACCGCGGCCGAAATAACTCAGTATCTGCAGGATCTACCGGAGTACGCGGATAGACAGACGAGAAAAGAGAGCATAATAACGAGCCTTGCGAGTTTCTTCGCTCAGTACCTATCCGCATCCGACGTCGATAAACAAGCCATGCTCACATCATTAGGCATTTCATCTGCCGAAGCGGTAATACTTGATCAGGATGATGTGGATACTATAATTTCATATCTGAACAGCCAGTCATTGCACTTCGGGGACAGCGCCTTTGAAACCATCATTTCGATGTTGAAAAATAATGACATAAACAAGTCCTTTGAAGATATAGGCAAAGAAGCCATAAAGATTGATATATTGACTGGCGTATTAACAAAAGAGACTAAGGGCGATCTCCTTATATCGATGTATGCCATGCGTAAGGTGGCCGAAGCCAATGGCCTTATCTTGAGCTCTCAGAAAATAACCTACGATGACCTGAAGGATCAGGTTTCACGAGATAACGTTATAGTCCATATAGAAGGAAAGCATTATGTATTGGTGACAACCATTAATGATATAGATGGCACCATTACTTATATAGATCACACCGTAGGACAGAGTGGCCGGGAGATGACTCTTTCAAGGGCCGAGTTCATGGAGAAGTGGAAAGGCTATTCTCTATCAAAGGAACTTTCCTATAATAAGGATTTGCCCGATAATCCCTCCAAAGCGATAAATGTAATCCAGGAGAAGAATATAAGGGGAAGCGGCTGGTGGGGCGATTTCTGGAGAGGCATTGTGAATTTCTTCCAGAAGATAGCGGCGCCTATAGGCGCGATCCTTCTATTTACACCTCTTGCCCCTATAGGAGCTGTACTATTAGGTATTAATATCGTGGTTCAAACCGTATCTTTTGTTGTGCGTACAGGCACTTTAATGGATGTAGTCTGGTCGGTTGTGAATGCTGTAGGTTCCGCGATATGTTCTACCGTACTTCCGGGCATATTCGACGCGGCGAGAGGCGCTTTTCAAGCAGCAGGAAACGCATTCAGTAATGCGTTTACCTCGATAGGGCAGGCAATCCCGCTTCTTGGTAAAGTCATTGGCGCTCCTATGGAGATATTCCAAAGCCTTGCCGGAGCGGCTACCGATATAGCGACACAGATATGGAGCTCCACAGGGCTTACTGAAACGGTAAGAGAGGTAGTTCTGAGCGTAGGAGCAAGGATCATCGAGCAGGGCGTGAGTCTCGGAGCCAATTCATTATTTAAGGGCATGGGGCTGGATCCGTCATTTGCTAATATAGGAAGCGCGCTCATGACCGGCGCTGTCATGGGAGGGCTGACGGCAGGTGATGATATAGGCTTGGGCATAGTCGAGGGTGCCCTGAAATACGGCACCATCGCCGGCGTTGACGAGATAGGGGAGGCTGCGGATCTCGACCCGAACATAACCAGCCTTGCCGGTATGATGGCAGGTTCCCTCATGGCGGGCTCATTGAATATGGAAGGAAAGACGCTTACTTATAATGAAGTCATGGAAAACATCAAGTGGAACGTCGCCAGCGAATGCGCATACATCGGCGTTACTGAAGTCGGCGAACTCCTCGGCGTCGACCCCCGCATCTCCTACCTAGCGGGAGTCGGCATCAGAAGCACGCTAAAAGCGGGTCTCGACCACGAGTTTGAGCCAGATGTTATCTGGGGTGGTATACAGCAGGGGTTATTGCAGGGTGTAACGAATATAGGACTCAGCTTTGCTACTGAAGAATTGGGCATAAGCCCCTTATTGGCGAATATCGGCTTCTCGGCAATATCTGGGGCTATAAATGCTGGTATTCAGGCTGCTACAGGCGGGAGTCAGAATGTTTTTCAGAGCCTATTTAAGACCTATACAGACAATGCCTTAACCGTCCTGGGTTCTGGCGACCCTTCAAATGCGTGGCAACAGGCAGCTTATATCTCGCAGATATTAGATTTCTCGGACATAGCGCAGGAGAGAGGGCTGGCTGAGGCTCTGAATAGTTATGGTGCGGGATTCTTTAATGCAGTGGCGGTCAATAGTATCGTGCAATCAGGTTACACCATCGGTGGCTACTTCGCCGAGAAATTACAGGCAGGGCAATACACAACGAGAACATTAAATGACAGCACGGAAGTTGTGGTGGTTACTGTAGAAGATGGGCAAGGCAATGCTATTAGCGACACATTCTTCCAAGAGAAGGGCGTGGGAGAGTCACGCTACTGGGACTTAATGGGTGGTGAGGAATACATAGGTGGCGACTCGTATCTCGGTTGGGGTGACTTCGGCATTGATGCTTACGGCAAACTCGGCTATACAGATGCGGAGCTGTATTCAATATTCGATTCAGATATTCAATATCAGCGAGTTATAGGTGGTCAACAGGCATATGCCGAGATAAAAGACTCATTAGGCAATACGCTACTTATTATTGAACCAACCGCAGGTGGTTATTACAACGTGTATGATTCGTATGGGGAGTATGTGGATGCGAAGATAGGCTCGCAGACCTATTGTAACTTTATTATCAAAGGAAATGCTTTAGAGTTCAAAAATATTGATAATGGTGCTACAATACTCTTTGAAGGCAACAAAATTATCAACTTTTCAATTGATAATTCTTCGGGTGCTTTTGACAATAGCGATATAGAGATATTCAAGAGTTTAAGTAATGAAGATAAAACAAAGGTCATTTCAGCATTTATGACCTTTGGTCACGGATTTAATAAAGAGGCGGTAGCGGGGGGTATGACCGATATTATGCAATCGTTTGTGAATGACCTGATGGCTGATGGTGTTGTATCGGAAACTTCGGCGTTTGGGATTACCATATATAAGGGCAATATATTTGAGAATGCTTATTGGTGGTCCAAGGATGCGTGGTTCGGGGACGATACGCTAACCAATGAGGTGGTTACCCAAATGGAAACGTATTTGAATAGCCTAACGCCAGAACAAAGAGCATTGGGCATCGCTCACTTTGCTCATTCTGGTAATTTTAGACCAACGATAGAAGGACTGAATAAAAATCCAGACCTTAATGTGCATACGATAATAAATTATGAAGGACCTTATGTAGGCGATACAGTGATTTTGAATCCTAATGTTCGGAGAATTATAAATGTCAATGGAACAGCCAGTCCTGTCACAGTCAATAACCCATATATGCTATTTTGTTGGGGAGTAACAGGACCATATTTAGATGTTACGCAACTAAGGTATAACGATGCCCCCGTTCCATTCTTGAGTAATGCGGACTTTACGGGCGTAGGAAGAATCATAGATAACATTAACTTTGAGGTGATAGGAGCACGGCATAGCGATTTCTCGCACGATAGTTGGGATGAAACAAATATAGTGACGAATTTCTTTGTGCGTGAATTAAATAAGGCTGCGACAAGAGGGGAAGCTGTGTGGGATGAATTTATTAACAAAGAAGGCATCCGACCAGCTTCCTACGACGAAAATAAAAAAGTTTGGAAATACAGAGTTGACCCAATCGAGTTTAGGAGGGGTTACCAATAAATGAAAAAAAACACAAAATTATCTATTATAAGTGGCATAGCGGTTTTTTTGGTTTTGTTCGGGGTTAGTCAATATAAGATAACAAAAGTCAAAACGCCACCAACGTATATGACTGCCTACAAGAGCAAAGACGGCAGAATAATGACAATGGGTGGAATGGCATCTGATAAAGAAAAGATAGACTATTTTAAGAGAGATTTAGAGCAAGACGATGAATCTAATAGATTCTGGGAGCACATGGATAAATATGATAGATATACACAAAAAGGTGAGTATTCAAATGCTATAGAAGAACTTAAGAAAGCAAGTGTTATATATCCCGGCGACCATATGCCGCACGTTTTTTTAGCAAAACTTTATGAGAAAACAGAACAGTATGAATTTGCTATAAAAGAATATGGTTGGGTGATTCAATATCAAGAAAAGGCAATGGCAAAATCCGCACAAAAAGGATATAAGTTAGACGTCGAGCGTAGGCAGAAGTTAGTGAATGAATTGAAAGCAGGGCGTAAACAAGCAGAAGAATTACAGTCGAGGGTAGAGATATTATCCAGCACACAATAATTATAAAGATGGTAAGCAATGGGACAATAATTATTTCAACAAAGAGAGGATAGATGAAAAAGTTAATCATTAGCAAATTCTTTATAATACTAGCATGTATGATATTGACGCTTATATGTAGCAATGAATGTTTTTCAAAAGAAAATTTATCAAGCACCGTAGAATTACATATACACTATTTTGTAAATCAATGTTATCAAACAAAAGATGACGCAGAAAAATATGGAGATGAGCTGAAAAAAAGCCTGGGAAAGTTTGCTAAAAAGAAGCCATACCCAGTAAATATCGAATTTATTCCTCATATCATTAAGAATAATAATGGAGATATTCGTGAGGGTGCGACAAAAGTAGTTGAAAAATATGAAAAATTGATTGAGGGACAAAATGTATCAGATAGAGAAATAAAGAGTCAATTGATAAAAAAGTTTGTTATAGACCAAAATATTTCAGAAAGTTCACTTTTATTGGCGTACTATTACATAAAATATGGTGAATATCCACTGTTAGATGAAACGAGTAAGATTGACCCGTCTTTTTATAATAATGTTATTATTTTAATTGGCTCCTCAGGCAGAGACGCTCTCAGAATGATAAATGAAGGCGGAGTTCCACATATGGCTATTTTTTTACACGGCGTGCCTATAACTTATAATGAATTTCCATCCCTTATAAATATTAATCATATTAAAGTAGTCAATTTTTACTGTGATGAAAAAGTTCCGTTTCTTGGTTACGATATGACGGGTGCTACAAAACTGAATGATGCATATCAGCGATATAATATTTTTATTGAAAAGACAGACGATATTTATACCCTCAGTGAGAAGAATTCTAGTGCAACGAAATTTATGATAGAGGCGGAGGCAGCGGCAATAAGCGACACATTAGATTTAATGTATCAAATATCTGAGAGAGAAAAGAAAAAGAAAAATTAGCATCCCTTGTCGCTCATTGCTTGATGTGATATACTTATAACAGTTAGATTTATTTCGGCAGGCTAATTTCTGCCGAACGAATGTACCCAAAGAAACAACTCCGCAATATAAGGGCGGGGGAAGATGTCAGTGAAAGCTGATGTTGCATTCTTTGGGTTTTTTTATTTTACTGTTACACCAAAATAAGAGTTAGAAGCTATTGACAATACACTACAAATAGTGTATATTTGTAGTGGGTAATGAGAGGGGATGTATGGAGAAGAAGGCAATTTATTACGAAGATCTCAAAGGAAGAAAATACGTAAAAGATTTTATTGATAATTTCGAAGAGAAGACAAGAGCTAAAATATTGGCAAGAATAGAGTATTTGGAAAAACATTGGCATGAAGTGAGGAGACCTTTAGTAGATAAGATCGACAGGGATCTATATGAACTGAGAGTTGAATTTGCATGGAATAATGCGCGGGTTTTATATGCGTATATGTTTAAAGACTATATTGTTTTATTGCACGGCCTGCTAAAGAAAACAGATAAGATCCCGGAGAATGATAAGGAAAAGGCCAGGACAAGGATGCTTGATTTTCAGGTGAGGTACGATAAAGGGAAGATCAGATTAAATAGAATATAATCAGGACAGGATGAGAGGTGATAAGAATGAAGAAGATAAGCCATAAAGAAAAAGTGGTTACTCCGGAATCAGTAAGTCAGCATATCGAAGAACAGTATAAGAAAAGCTCCGGGTTCAGGAAAGCCTTCGATGAGGAAGTCTTTATGCTTAAGATTGCCTACAGAATTGCTCAGCTCAGGAAGCAGAGGCACATTACTCAACGAGAACTGGCAAGGAAGATGGGCACTACTCAGCAGACTATTTCACGGCTTGAGGATTCCGAAAATACACAAGTGACATTACATACCTTGACGAGGCTGGCCAGGGCTTTAAGGGCCCGACTTAGCGTGGATCTTATCCCTCGGGAGTAGAGAGGAATAAGAGGCCTATCATCACTTGCTCGCCGCCTGATCCGCGCACGGGTTCGGGCGGGCTTATTTATTATTCAGGGAAAGGCTCATAAAAAAGCCCCATTATTCCAAACTTAAGAAAGTCTCAAAATTACCTATTGACAAATGTCGATTATAGTATATACTTATATACGGAAAGTAAGTAAACACGTATATAGGAGGAATACACTATGAAGACACTTAAGAAGAAAGCTGCAAGAAGACCTATCGCCGAGCATGCAGCATTTAGAATGGCTATTATTTCGTCTCGCGGTCAGGTAACGATTCCGCAGGATATAAGGTCATTACTGCATGTGAAGAGGGGATCGGTTATCGGATTTGAGCCGGTGCGGGAAGGAGTATTGATGTTGCCTATGAACGTTCAGCCGCAGGATCCTTACACCGAGGAAGAGTGGAAGAAGATCGGAAAGCTCTCCAAGAGCGAAGGGACTGTCTATAACACTGTCAAAGAAGCAAAGAAGCATATCGCAGATTTATGAGATACGAGATAAAAAAGTCGTTCGATAGATCGGTTAAAGGCCTTCCCGAAGATAACCGGATAGAAATTAAGAAAATTATCTTTGAAGTTCTCGATGTGCTTTCTACGGGCAAGCAATCGCCTAAAGGCATACGTTTAACGCGATTACGCAATGATTACTGGGAAATAGGCACATCTCTAAAAGAACGGATTCTATTCAAGCTTACCAACGATCTGGTTCAATTCCTTCTCGTGGGCAATCACGATGACATCAAAAGAGCGCTAAAACATCTATAATTCTCTGAAAAATAACACCTTTTAAAAAAGGAACGCACCATAACCTGGGCAGGTAGAATGAGTTACGCCACGATTTTAGTGGTAATTTTTATGGAGTCGATTTGCCTTTTCTAGGTTTTGATGTATACTTATTGACACTGTTGTCAATAGATACAGTACATACAAAGGATTGGAAAAGGGGGCGGTTGAAGTGGCTAACAAATTCATGACAGCTGATGAGGTGGCGGAATATCTAAGGCTAACTACAGCAAAGATATATAGGCTATCTCAAAAAGGCATGATCCCGGCCTATAAATTTGGCCGGGAGTGGAGATTTAAGATAGAGCGCATTGACCAGTGGATTGAAGAGCAGGAAACCGGCAAAAAAAAGAAAAAATAGTTAGTACAAAATTACCTTAATCAAAATGGGGGAGTGAATGAGAATAGCACTTACCGGCGCCACAGGCCTTATAGGAAGAAACCTTCTTTTTGAGATCCTAAAAACTAACATTAATAATCTTGATGATGTGGACGTTCTTGTTCTGGGCCGACATCAGGGTAACTTGACGATACGGGATAGAATTGAAAAAATAATCACAGAAGATGGCCTATTGTACCTTCAAGCCGATAAAAACAAGGCACAAATGGTAGCAGGATTTTGTAAAGATAGACTGCGATGTATATATATCGATCTTGAAAAGAGAGATCTAGGCATTAAGCCAGATGATTATAAGTTGCTTAATGGCAAACCGATAGATTTTTTCTACCATATAGCCGCTTTGACTGATTTAAGAGATGCTCCTGGTGTTGACAAAGAACTGGAAAAGACGAATATTTTCGGCACGCAAAAAATATTGCAGCTAGTAGCCACTCTTAAAGTAAAACAATTTTGCTATGTCGGGACAGCTTATTCTTGCGGTAATGTGTCTGGCAATGTTCTGCCTGATAGTGTTAATCCAGCACAAGAATTTCGTAGTCCATACGAAAGAACAAAGCAGGAAGCGGAAACTTATGTTCGTAACTTTGCCAAAGAAACAGGTATGCGATGTCGCTACTTTAGACCATCCGTTACTTGCGGGAGACTTATTGAGCCACCTATCGGTAGCATAAATAAATATGATGTATTTTACGGATGGGGCGCATTCTTCTTATATATGAAATTGAAGCAAATAAAGAGACTTGAGGACAGATACGCAGAGCCGGCGACCTTTGATATCAGGGTCTGTTATAGTTTGAAAAGAGGATTAAATATCGTTCCCGCTGATTATGCCGCGAAAATTATGTATCAGGTATGCGTGCAAAATGATCCAGGGGAGAGTTATCATTTGGTTAATAATGCTGAAACGCCGCATTATCTCTACACGTCACTAATACTTAAAACATTCAACATTAAAGGGATAAGACAAGTTGATCAGATACCTGATAACCTTAATCATCTGGAACAGCTTTATTATAAAACAGCAGGACAAGTCTTTACTCCGTATACAAGCGCCCAATCAATGCTTTTCAACGTTGAAAACCTACGAACTGTTTGTAAAAATGCAAGTCTGTACTGTCCCTCTGTAGATGAAAAAACGCTACCGCTACTTATAAAATATGCCAAAGATCACGATTTCGGAGTATTGAAAAACAATGCTTCAAAAACTGTTTTGGTTTCACCGAGATAACATAAGGTGTTATAAATGAGTATATACTCATTACCGGTCTTATTGGGGGCTATATTTTCATTTGTCGTCGGTTTTTTAATTTATTTTGCAAATCGGCGAAGCCAGACCAATATCAGTTTTTCGCTATCCTGTTTTTCTCTCTTCGTTTGGTTTTTCGGGTATGTCATAGCTTACTCGACAAAGGACGAGAAAACCGCTCTATTATTTTGCAGGATCGCGTGTACAGGCGCAGTATTTACGGCGCCGTCATTTTATCATTTTGTTGTCTCTTTCCTAGAGAAAAGAAGCGAAGTAAAATTTGTTGTTTTAGCTTATCTGACAATGCTTTTTATTGCGCCATTCTCGATGACATCGAACCTATTTTTGAAAGGGGTGTATAAATACTATTGGGGTTACTATTCGAAAGCCGGTTTTTTACATCCGCTATATTTGATCGTATTTTTCGGAATATTCCTTAGAGCATTTTATATTCTTCTAATTGAAAATTGGAAAAAGAATTCCAATCCGATAAGAAGAGTGCAAATCAATTATATTTTTATTGCATATGCAGTCGCTTTATTAGGGGCAATTGATTATATACCAAAGTACGGGATAGAATTTTTTCCGTTTGGTTTTTTGTTTGAAATTTTATTCATTATTATCGTCTCCTATGCCATTATAACGCGCCGCATTTTGAATATAAACGTCGTTTTTGCTAGAACGATTATTTTTAGCATTGTATACATAGTTGTTCTTGGGTTGCCCTTCGGGATAGGTATATGGGGAAGGTCATTCTTATCGGAAAAGATCGGTGTGAACTGGTGGTTATTCCCAGCATCTTTGTTAGCTATTATGACTGCGTTAGGGTCATTTGCTTTTTTGTTTTTGCGACAAAAGGCTGAAAATGAATTATTAAAAGGACAGCGTCACAACCATATGAGCCTTATGGCCGCAGCACAGACCATAACACTTATTAGAGACTTTCACAAACTGCTCAATATGATTGTAAGAGTTCTTACAAAGACTCTGGGTATAGAACACGCCGGTATATATTTGTGCGATAGAGAGAGGAACCAATACGCTTTTTGTGTGACAAGAGGGGGCAGACAGAGCTGCGCAAATATAGATTCGGGCAATTCATTAATTAAGTATCTTCGGGGGGCAAGAAAACCCGTGATTTTAGAAGAATTAAAAAGAGACTATAGCGAAAGACGTGATATATTCATAAAAGAAATAATAGAGACCATGAATAGGCTTGATGCCGACATATTAGTTCCTAGCTTTATTGAAGATGCGCTCATCGGTTTCCTCGTTTTAGGAAATAAGCGATCCGGGGAGATATATACGACCGAAGATCTGAATGTGCTGTCTAATCTCGCCAACCAGTCGGCTTTGGCAATAGAAAACGCCCAGTTTTTAAAGGAGCGCGAAGATATGCAGGGGAAGCTCCGCGAGGCAGAAACCCTGACCACAATACGTGACCTTCTCGGTTCATTCAATCATGAATTATACAATCTTTTGACTCCCATTTCGGGAACTCTCCAGGGAATTAATATGGGTCTTTATGAAAAGAAACCCGAACGACTAAAATCGGATGTCGAAAAGAGTATAACAACGACATTTTTTATAAAAACTTATCTCGGGTGGGTCAGGGAATATGTCGAAAGCGGCGATAAGGTGGCCGCTTACCAATTGAGCGAGCTGATAAACAGAGGAATAGCTTATTCCAGTGACAAGTTTGAAAAACAGAACATAAGTAAACAGGTAAATGTCAGCCCTAAAATATTTGTAGTCGGGCATGAATGCCTTCCTCTTCTATTTAAGCACCTTATAATACATTCGATATACGGCTATGGCATGGAAAGCGGGGGAACAATAGATATAAGCGCGCGCATACTTGAAGACAGATCCACGGTAGAAATAATTCAAACCGATACAGGCGATGATTTAACGAAATATATAAAAGAAGGCTCAACGATGGGTGGAAAAAAATTCGCCGAGAAAGGTAAATTAGGCGGAACAAGTTATTTTATAGCTCAAGCTGTTGTATCGAAACATAAGGGATCGTTTGAGGTCGAAACCACCGGCGGCAAAGGAACGAAATTCAGGATCCGTTTGCCGCTTGATTTTAACAGGCCTGCAGCATGAAGTATAGATGAAGGGAAATGAGATATGATCAAATTTTTAGTTGTTGACGACGAGCCGGGAGTAGTCGACCAGGTGAGAGATTTCCTGGAGCTGAGAAATTACGCGGTCGTAACCGCCACGTCCGGTGAAAAGGCTCTTGAGCTGGCGAAGAAAGAAAACCCGAATATTGTGGTGCTCGATATTCGCATGCCGGGCACAACCGGTATAGATGTCTTAAAAGAAGTGAAAAAGAACTCTCCGAAGGCGCGGGTTATTATGCTTACAGGAGTTGAAGATGAAGCCACGAAAAATATGGCTATGGAGCTGGGCGCGTCAGGCTACCTTACGAAGCCATACAGTTATTCGGAGTTGCTTGATATGTCGCGCAAGCTCATAAACGAGATATGTCAAGAGGAGGGAATAAAATGAAAGTGCCTGATATACTCCTTGTGGACGACGAGTCGGGCCAGAGGGAAAACTTACGAAACTACCTGGAGCCGCGTATAAAATGCAATATTGCCGAGGTATCTAACGCGCAAGAGGCGATTGATTTCATCAGGAAGAATCCATGCGATATCATGGTGCTTGACATCAAGATGCCCGGGCCCGGAGGAAGCGGTGTCGAAGTATTGGGAGTCTCGAAAGACCTGCCCATCGTAGTGCTTGTTTATACCAACTGGGACAGTGATCAGGTGTATAAACAGTGCATGGAGAGAAATATCAAAGGATACATCGCTAAAAGCGATTCACTCACAATTATAGGCGAGAAGATCGTAAAGGAACTCAAGGAGAAGAAGATATATTTCCCGATCTAGAAGTTCTTCGGATTTTGGTACAGTAATGCGGTGGCTATTTTCCTGGAGGTGTTGGCGAAGTAGTGAGGTTTGTTGCTATTGATCTGGATCGAATCACCCTTATGTAAAGTCCGTTTGATATTTCCCACACTCACCCTGAGCTCACCCTTAATAATAAATAAGAATTTGATGGTTTCGAGAGGATCCTGCTCGAGCTTTGTCTGCCCGCCCGGTTCAAGAACTAACAAAAATACTATATAAGGGCTCTTGTCGGGCGATACGATCTCTATTGAAGCGTCCTTACTATAGTTAAATATGCCGCCCCTCGCATCAGCTCTCGTGATATAAGCCTCTTCCAGTTTTTCTTCCGAACTGGTCTTATCCTCATATTCAGTCCCTTTGTAAAAGTCCGCTACGTTAACCCCAAGGGCATCCGCCAGCTGCAGTAGGGAAGAGAGCCTGCCCTTGGCCATGTCACCCCGCTCGATTCTCTCAATGGTTCTATAGTCAATAGCATTGTCGCCGTAGATAAAACGGAGCCTATTAACCAGAGCGGATCGCTTTAAGTTTTTTTCCTGCCGTATCCTGAGAATATTTTCGCCTATCTTCATGGTAGTAGTAAGTATATCATTAGTTAGGACTATTGTCAATAGAAAAAATTGAAAATTGTCGTAATTATATAACTATTTCATGCCTTAACGTAAAATCATAACTAATTGAATTATAAGCAGTTAAACGAATAAAATGTTAATAATATACGACAGTTACATTTGACTGCCCTTGACAATTGTCGTATATATGGTATACTTGTAATGTGCTCAAGGAAAAAGAAAGAGGTGCCTCATGGAAAGATTAAACCATGTTATAGAAGTAGCGAAGTCCTCTCATCAACATATGCCGGCGTTGTTATCGCTCTTGGTAGGATTGTCTATTATAAGGAGGAGATCCTATTTCTTTGGTGATGACGAAAATCTGGGGGACAATTTTCCGGTTTTGCTCAAGGAGCAGATAGGAAGGTGAAAACAATGGAAAAAGTAGTATGTATAAAATGCGGATCCATTGGTTATACAGCTTCAGTAGAACAGGTGTCATACTCAGAGTGTGGCGATAAGCATAAGTTGGTCAGATTCAAACGTAACTATTATAAGCAATATTTTCAGAAAGAAGGTGATGTCCGATGAAAGTCTTAGTCGTGATAAGACGAAGCCCGGTGCAGCGGTTCCTGGTAAAACTTCATACCGATAAGCTTGTAAAGGAAATGGCTACACTTATAAGCAGGGGAAGGCACTCGAAAGCCATAGTTACGGCTCTATCAAAGGGAAGCCTTGAGAGACAAGTTGCCGATGAGGATCTTCCTGGCGTCAAGGCCGACATAATTCTCACGGAACATAATGTCAGCTGGGACCTGACGAAGTAATTACATTAACCGACACGCCTTAACCGCTTTCAGTACAGCCGCTATAGCTGTTTCTCAGGTTAAATAGGGGAAGGCCGAAAAAGGAAAAATGAAATCAAATGAACCCGCCCCTTTATACTTGATAAAAAACCACGCTGTGATATAATCCTTCAATCATGACAAAGAAAATAGCGCTCGCTGAGCTCATCCAGCAGGATTTCCGCAACCTCAAGGCCTCGGAGAGGCTCTACACGATACCGAGGATAGAGGACCTTCTCTTTATGCAGTCCATCGAAGGCCGCGCTCACAACGGCGCCGGCGTTTTCAATAAGCGTTCCTACGTAAACACCACCATCGACGATATCGTAAGCGCTCTCGGCAGATCCCCGAAAGTCATAAAGACGAAGCGGCAGGAGCTTATCGACGAAATATTCGAGTTTGTCGTTAGCGCCATAGAAGATGACCCGAGGGACAGGCTTGTGACTAAAAGCGGCAGGCCGCTCCTGGGGATCCCGCAGTTTAAGGACAGAGCCGTAAATTACCACGACATCCTTAAAGGCCTTTATCTCGGCGGCCTCAGGGACAACCCCGAGATAAGAAAGAAGACTCAAGGTCTATACGGTATCAATATCGGGTATGGCAAGTGCTATCTCATTAACTCTAGGATAATGGAAGAGATGGGCCTGGATGGCGAAATACTCGCCCATCAGGAACATGAGGATAGGTTGGCCTACTTTAAGTCGTCCGGACTCATAGTGGACCATACCAATACAAAACGCAAGCTCCCGAAGCATGTCAGGTACATGTATATCCGCCATCACGTAGGGCCGGGGCAGTCTGATGACGCGGCTATGGTTGCGAGCGGCCTCCTCTATAACGTCGACGTCGCGCTGGGCGTATTCCTGGCGGATGCCGTGGATACGCTCGAAAAATATGTCTCCAAGTACAGGGATCAGGACAAGGAGATAGCTTTCTATATTAAGGACAATTACCACTTTCTGGATCTCGATGAAAAAGACGTTTACGAACTCGCGTATCTCGCGGCGATACCCGAAGAGAAAGTGGACGCGATACCGGACAGCTCTCTCAGGTACCTTCTTGCTGTCGACCAGGAGACGGGCCAATCCAGCTTTGAAACGCACATGAACTTCATCGAGGGCAAACCCTTCCTGCCGATGGCGATCAGCTATAAGCGGATAATGGTCACCATCCTGTACGATTTCGTCAGGGAAAAATTGAGCAGCATAAATAAAGAGGTGGTATTTAAGATTCCCGAAGCCCTTTTACATGAGCTCGATTCGTCGGTCACCAAGGTAATGCAGAGAAAGTTCATAACGGTAGGCCCGCATACTTCGCTTAAGAGCGCGCTTGCGAAGGTCGAGGCGAGGAAGGAAGAGCTCATAATCGTAAAAGACGAATTCGGCAACATACTCGGCGTTATCAATCCGGCCGACTTCCTTATATTCCTGAGAGGGAAATAATAAGGACAAATAAAAATAGTGGAAAAAATACCAGATTTGTTGTATAGTGAATTTTCTACGATAGAGGAAAGAGCAGCGAAAAGTAAATCTCAAAGGAGGTAGTGTGATGGCGGCGGTAAAAATAGGTATCAACGGATTTGGTCGTATAGGCAGAATGGTAGCGAGGGCTATTCTCGAGAAGGGCTCGAAGAATATAGAACTCGTCGCCGTCAATGACATCACCGACGCGAAGATGCTTGCGCACCTTTTGAAGTACGACTCTGTGCATGGCCGTTTTCCGGGAGGCAATGTAAAAGCCGAGGGCGATACTATTGTCGTGAATGATAAGGCGATAAAAGTGCTGGCGAAAAGAGACCCTGTAGAGCTTCCATGGAAAGAGCTCGGCGTAGAAATAGTCGTAGAATCGACCGGCCTCTTCACGATAAAGAACGATGGCGTAAATAAGAAGGGCAAAGAGGTCAGGGGCGCGGTAAATCATATAACAAAAGGCGGCGCCAGGAAGGTCATTATCACCGCTCCCGCGCAAGGTGAAGATCTGACGATAGTCATGGGCGTGAATGAAGATAAATATGACCCGAAGAACCATTCCGTCGTATCCAATGCGTCCTGCACGACTAACTGTCTCGGCCCCGTAGCGAAAATATTGAACGATACGTGGGGGATCGAAAAAGGCCTTATGACCACGATCCACGCTTATACCAATGACCAGAGGGTCCAGGACCTTCCGCATTCCGATCCTCGCAGGGCCAGAGCCGCCGCGGTCTCGATGATCCCGACCTCGACCGGCGCCGCTAAGGCGATAGCGCTGGTTATCCCTGAGTTAAAAGGGAAGCTCGACGGTTTCGCGATAAGGGTCCCTACGCCTAACGTATCGATCGTCGACCTGACATGCATGTTAAAGAAAGAGACGACAGTGGAGGAGATCAATAAAGCTCTCAAGGCCGCCTCTGAAGGCAAGCTTAAGGGCATTATGGATTACACGACCGATGACGTCGTGTCGATCGACTTTAACCATTATCCGGCTTCGTCCACAGTGGATTCTAAGCTGACCAAGGTGATTGGCGGAAATTGCGCCAAGGTCATAGCATGGTACGACAATGAGTGGGGATATTCCTGCCGTGTCGTGGACCTGATCGAGTACATGATAAAGAAGGGTCTGTAGGCCACCACTAAAAAACGGAACAGAAGCAATAATTGTAGCCCAGGCTTAAGCCTGGGCTACAATGTAGATATCTCTCGACGTAGGGCAGGTTAAAACCTGCCCTACGTCGGTTTTTAGGGATAACATCTGTCCCATTCTATTTATAGCCGCACTCGAAGAGATTGACAAACTCACCCCATTATTATATAGTGATTAGCGTATATGAAATTCAAATTCAGGAGGTACTATCTTTATTACTGGGGTAGATGCCTTGCCTTTATATTGTACCTGGTACCTCTTAGCGTAGCGCTTGCGACGGCGGGTTTGTTGGGGAGGATCGCTTTCAGGGTGGTCGGGAAGTACAGAAAACTGACAGTAGATAATCTCAGGTTCGCGTTTCCCGAAAAGAGCCAACGTGAAATAAATAGTATCGCGGTCAAGGTATTTGAAAATCTGGGCAAGACCGCGGTAGAGTTTGTTAATTTTCCAAAGATCAACAAGTCCAATCTGGACAGATTCGTCCGCGTAGAGAACATCGGTCTGTTGGACGATGAGCTTAAAAAAGGCAAGGGCGTAATAATCCTTACCGCTCATTTCGGAAACTGGGAGATGCTGGCGCTCACAATAAAGGTCAAGGAATACCCCGGTTCGGTGGTGGGCAGGCGCCTTTATTTTCACAAGTATGACCGGTATCTAAATTACCTTCGCAGGATAAATAACGTCAACGTTATTTACCGCGACCAGTCTCCGAGGAACATTCTTAAGGTCCTGAAGGCCGGCGGGATAATAGGGATGCTCGCTGACCAGGATGTCGATTCCGTCGAGGGAGTATTTGTCGATTTCTTCGGCAAGCCGGCCTACACGCCGGTGGGCCCTGCCGCCCTGGCGATGGCCAGCGGCGCCGCTATTCTTCCGGCGTTCATAATGCGAAGAGCAGGCAGGCATATCCTGATGATAGATAAGCCTATTGAAATCGCAAATACCGGCGACAGGGAAGCGGACCTTCTGGCCAATACGAGAAGATGGTCGGACGTTGTGGAATCCTACATTAAAAGATATCCGGACCAATGGGTCTGGATGCATCGCAGATGGAAGACGAGGCCAAGTTTATTAAGCCACAGTGTTGGCTAAGTGCCGAGATCTCCGAACGAGGCCAAAATGAACAAGATGAGAAATTTTACCATAGTTCTGCTGGTGGCATTCCTATTTACCGGAGGTTGCGGCAGAAAAGAAGAGCCTAAAACTAAAGAGGCAAAAGCTTCTCCTGAAGCTTCCGCCCAAAACTCGCGCGATCCCGTAAACCATAAGGTCCTTTCATTTAATCTGGAAGGATTAACGGAGCGGGGCGTCAAGAAGTGGGACGTGAAGGGTGACTCGGCCGAAGCCATATCCGATAACGAAGTCAAGCTGGACAATATAATCGCCTCGGCATACGGAGCGGAAGCGGATGCCATCATCACGGCCGATGAGGGAATTTATAACAGGGCCAAGAATAACGTCAAGCTCGAGAAGAACGTGCATGCCACGATCAACGCGACCCAGGGGTTTACCGGTGACTTCGTAGAGGGTTCCGATAGTATCAAAGATCGAGGTGAAAAATCCGTCGTCAAAGGCGAAAATCCGAAGAAGGACAAGACCGTGATCACGTGTGACGGCGAGGTACAGTTCGATTACGAGAAGAACCAGGCATACTTCCTCAAGAACGTCAAGGTTGTGAATGATGACGGAACGATCGATGCCGATAAGATAACGGTCTATCTTGACCCTACTACAAGAAGACTTAAAGAGATAGTTGCGGAGGGGAACGTCACGATAGTAAGGGGCGACAATACCACATTCAGCCAGAGGGCGAGTTACTCTGAAACCGATAAGAAGGTTACGTTGTCGGGTAGGCCCAAGCTGATTCTGTCCCCCGATGGCGGCATGGGTTTTGACGCGAATTTCAAACAAGAGGCCAAGAAGTAATGCACCTGCTGGAAGCTACGGGACTGATCAAGGAATACGGCGCCAGGCGAGTCGTTAATTCTATCGATATCAATGTGAAGCGCGGCGAGATCGTGGGTCTTCTGGGCCCGAACGGTGCCGGCAAGACGACCACGTTTTATATGATCACCGGCATAATTCCTCCCGACAGCGGCAAGATAATATTCGACCGCAAGAATATAACAAAGATGTCATTGCATAACAGGGCCCGCCGCGGCATCGGATATCTCGCTCAGGAACCTTCGATATTCAGAAAATTGACCGTTCTGGAAAATATCATGGCTGTCCTGGAGACTCTAGGGTTTTCCCCCAGAGAGAGGAAGCGCCGGGCGGACGAGCTATTGAATGAGCTCAAGATAACGCATCTTGCCGGACATAAGGCATATACGCTATCCGGAGGAGAGAAGCGCAGGGTGGAGATAACGCGAGCGCTCGTTACTAACCCCATGTTCATACTTCTCGACGAACCCTTCAGCGGTATTGACCCGATAGCGGTAGCGGAATGCCAGGAGATCATCAAGGAATTAAAGAGCAAAGGGTTGGGAATACTTGTTACCGACCATAATGTGAGAGAGACTCTTTCGATAACCGACCGCGCTTATCTGATGGCCGATGGAAATATTCTGATATCCGGCACCAAGGAGCAGTTAATATCCGATCCGAAGGCCAGAGAGATTTATCTGGGTGAAAAATTTACAATGTAAAGTTTTTGTGATATAATTTCCGTTTCATTGCAGATTGTGCTGAACATAAGTAAACGAAAGGAATTAAAAGTGAAATCCAAGGTGAAGCCTATAGACGAATGTTCGGCTCTCCTGGAGATAGAGGCCTCCAGGGAGACGATAGAAAAAGCATTCGACGAAGTATATGACGAGATACATAAAGTAGCGATAATTCCCGGTTTCAGGGCGGGCAAGGCTCCTAAGGACATGGTGAAGGTCAACTATGCGAAGGCCGCCAAAGAAGAGGTGTTGAAACGCCTGGTTCCCGAAGGTTATAAAAAAGCTCTCCAGGAACACGGGATCACGCCGGTGGGTATGCCTGAGATCAGTGACCTGGTATTCGAAGAGAATAAGCCGTTCAAATTCAAGGCGAAGATCGAGACGCGGCCGAAGTTCAAGCTGAAGGCATATAAGGGGTTAAGCCTCGAGAAGAAGAAGGCAGTGATAACCGACGAAGATATGAATAATACGCTGAAGAGCCTTCAGGAGGTAAATGCCAAGTATACGACGCCGGAAGACAGGCCGATAAAGATGGGTGATTATGTGGTGAGCGACCTGGAGTGCTTTGTTGACGGAAAAGCCATCCATAAGAAGAGGGAGAATCTCTGGCTGACGGTCGAGAAAGATTCGTTCATACCGGGCTTGTCCGATAAGCTGGTCGGGATGAAGAAGGGTGATGTGGCGGATATAGAAGCCAGGCTGCCTGAGAAATATCCGGACGTGAAGCTTGCGGGTAAGGACGCCAGGTATCATCTGGTCGCCAAAGAGATAAAAGAGAGAAAGCTTCCCGATATCGACGATGAGTTAGCGAAAGATCTCGGCAAGGCTTCGTTGGAGGAGCTGAAGAAGGAAATAGGCAAAGAGCTGGAGGCAAGAGCGATATCCACAGCCGAGTTAAATGTCGAGAACCAGCTTCTGGCAAAGATCATAGATGATAACGTATTTGGCGTGCCGGCAAGCTTCGTCGTCAGGCAGCTGGACCGCATGGTCGCCGACGCCAAAAGAAAATTGCAGGAGAGGGGCTTTAATAAGGAAGAGCTCGATAAGAAGGACGGGGAATTCAAAACCAAATATAAAGGTGACGCCGAGCGCCAGATAAGGCTTCTATTTATCCTGGACGAAATAGCTGACAAGGAGAAGATAGAGGTTAACGATGAGGACCTCAAGTCCGCCTATAGCATGATCGCGTCTCAGAGCGGTAAGACCGAAGACGTCGTCAAAGCTTATTACATAAAAGAGGACCTTGTAGATAATCTGAAAGATAAGATACGGGAAGGCAAGACCGTAAAGTTCCTTCTGGATAATTCCAATATAACGGAGAAGTAGCAGCGACAAACCGCGGGAGGCGTTATGAGCATGCTCGTTCCAATGGTAATAGAGACCACTAGTAAGGGTGAGAGGGCGTATGATATATATTCGAGGCTGTTGAAGGATAGGATCATATTCATAGGAACCCCCATAGACGACATGGTGGCCAACCTTATAATAGCTCAGCTGCTGTTTCTCCAGATGGAAGCCCCGGAGAAAGATATTAACATCTACATAAATACGCCCGGAGGTTCGGTGACGAGCGGGCTGGCCGTATACGACACAATGCAATTCTGTAAATCGGATATCAATACTTATTGCGTAGGCCAGGCGTCGAGCATGGGAGCGGTGCTTTTGGCCGCGGGAAGCCCGGGAAAGCGTTACGCGCTTCCGCATTCCCGTATAATGATACATCAGCCGTGGGGCGGGGTTCAGGGGCAGGCGACCGATATAAGCATACAGGCAACCGAGATACTGAAACTGCGCGCTAAACTTGAGGTTATACTGGCGAAACATACAAAACAGCCGCTGGAAAAGATACAGAAAGATACCGA
The DNA here is from genome assembly GCA_018823705.1 of Candidatus Omnitrophota bacterium. Taxonomy (GTDB): domain Bacteria; phylum Omnitrophota; class Gorgyraeia; order 2-01-FULL-45-10; family 2-01-FULL-45-10; genus CAIMPC01. The sequence goes on from JAHJHP010000036.1 coordinate 26,928, forward strand.
CAGGGACTTCTTCATGTCCGCCGACGAAGCGAAAGCGTACGGCCTGGTGGATGAAGTCGTTGTAAATATGAAAAAGATTAAATAATAATTAATCGGAAAGGAATGGAGACGATGGCTAAAAAATATTTAATGACACCCGGCCCGACGCCGGTGCCCGAAGATATAAGGAATGAGATGGCGAAGCCGATCATCCATCACAGGACAAAAGAATACCAGGCCATATTCAAAGATGTCACAGACGGGCTGAAGAAGATGTTCAAGACTGCCAATGACGTTTACACCTTCACTTCCAGCGGAACGGGCGCGATGGAAGCGTCTATAGTGAATGTCTGTTCTCCCGGCGATAAGATAATAGTGGTCCGCGGCGGTAAATTCGGAGAGCGCTTCGGCGATATAGCCAAGGCTTACGGAGTAGACGTGATCCCGCTGGATGTGCCATGGGGCAGTGGGCCTTGCCCGGCGGATATAAAAGATCTCCTCAAGGCCAATCCCGGCGTGAAAGGCGTTTACACGACTCTCTGCGAGACGTCTACGGCTACAGTCTTTGATATCAAAGCTATAGGAGAGATCGTAAAAGCGACGGACGCGCTATATGTGGTCGATGTGATAAGCGGACTTGGCGCCGACAAATTTGAGAACGACGCCTGGGGAGTCGATATAGCTATCTGCGGATCCCAGAAGGGCCTTATGATACCGCCGGGCCTGGCTTTCTGCTCGGTGAGCGAGAAGGTATGGAAGGCCGTCGAGGCTTCCAGTCTGCCGAAGTTTTACTTTAATTTCAAGAAGTACAAAAAATCTATGGCGGCTATCGATACGCCGTTCACCTCGGCGATAACGCTGGTCATCGGCTTAAAGAAGGCGCTTGAGACATTAAACGCCAAGGGTATCGATAACGTGATAGCGGAGCATACGGCGCAGGCAAATGCTTTCAGGGATGCCGCAAAGGCGATGGGGCTTGGGCTATTATCCAAATTCCCGTCGAACGCGGTCACAGCGGTAAATACGCCTGCCGGTATGGATGCGGACGCGCTGATAAAACTCCTTAAGACGGATTATGGCGTGACATTCGCGGGCGGCCAGGAACAGTTGAAGGGTAAATTATTCCGGGCCGCGCACATGGGAGGAATAGATAAGGAACATACGATAGAGTCCATAAAGGCGCTTGAGTCAGCGCTTTTAAAGATGGGCTATAATTTTAAAGCGGGCAGCGGCGTTGAAGCGGCTACCAGGATATTGGGCGAATAAATAAAATATAGACACGGGAGATCAAAGATGCCGTATAAGGTACTGATAAGCGATTCACTTTCGAAGGAGGCTGTCGATATCCTTCAGAAAGAAAAAGAGCTGACGGTAGATGTCAATACGAAGCTTACGCCGGCCGAGCTGAAGAATGTCATCAAAGACTACGACGCTCTCGTGGTGCGCAGCGGCACAAAAGCGACGAAAGAGATCATCGAGGCCGCGAGCAAGCTGAAGATAATCGGCAGAGCCGGAGTGGGCCTTGATAATGTCGACATTAATGCGGCATCGAAGAAGGGCATAATAGTCGTAAATACTCCCGCGGGAAATACGATATCTACGGCTGAGCACGCTTTCGCGATGATGCTCGCCATGTCGAGGAATATCCCGCAGGCCGACCTTTCGATGAAGAAAGGCGAATGGGAGCGTAAAAAATTCATGGGCCACGAGCTTTACGGCAAGACTCTTGGCATAGTCGGGCTGGGGCGCATAGGGACCGAAGTCGCGAAGCGCGCTTTGAGTTTCGGCATGAAGATACTCGCGTACGATCCGTACCTTTCGATGGAACGCGCGAAAGCCCTTGGCATGGAACCGGCGGATCTCGATACGCTTTTCAGAAAGTCCGACTACATCACTGTGCATACGCCGCTCACCGAACAGACAAATCACCTGATATCGGATAAGCAGTTTGAGATCATGAAGAAAGACGTGCGCGTGATCAATTGTGCCAGAGGCGGCATTATAGATGAAGCCGCGCTCGTAAGAGCGGTGGAGGTAGGCAAGGTCGCGGGCGCCGCGCTCGACGTATATGAAGAGGAACCGCCGAATAAAGATAATAAGCTTCTAACGCTCAACAAGTTGGTGTTGACTCCGCATCTCGGAGCTTCTACGGAAGAGGCGCAGACAAATGTCGCTATAGAAGTGGCAAGCACGGTCCGCGACTATCTGGTCAGCGGATGTATCCGTAACGCGGTCAATGTGCCGTGTGTAGACCCGGAGGTTTATAAAGCCATAGAGCCTTATCTGAAACTAGCGGAGAAGATGGGAGCCATGCAGGCCCAGCTGGTCGACGGGCACATGAAGAAGGTCAAGATAAGATACGTCGGAGAGATCCTGAAGTACGACCTTTCACCTTTCACGTTATCCATAATGAAAGGAATGCTTACGCCGATACTCCAGGATACGGTTAACTTTGTAAACTCGATGGTGATAGCCAAGGAACGCGGTATCAATATCGTTGAGGCCAGGACCGCGGAGGTGCAGGACTTCGCCAGCCTTATAATAATAGAGGTAGAAACGGACAAGATGAAGAGCTCGCTTATAGGCACGCTCTTCACCAAGGTCCATCCGCGCATAGTCAAGATAGACGAATCGTATGTGGACGCGGTACCGGAAGGATACATGCTCGTCACAAGCAATAAGGACGTTCCGGGTATCATCGGGCAGATAGGCACGATCCTCGGCAAAAACGGCGTCAATATCGCGGGGATGTCATTCGGCCGCGAGGCTAAGGGCGGAAAGGCTGTCAGCATCCTGAATATAGACAGCGACGTACCGAAGAATGTGCTTGAAGAGATAAGGAAATCCCCTAATATATACGGCGTGAAGTTGATCAAAGTATAAATAACCGAAAGAGAGCGGATCATGGCAAAACAGAAGAAGATATACATAGTCGACGTGACCAATAGGGACGGGGTGCAAACTTCGAGGCTTGGCCTGGCTAAACTCCAGAAGACGATGATCAACATGTACCTGAACGATATGGGTGTCTTTCAGTCCGAGTTCGGGTTTCCCGTGACGCGCCATGAAACCAATTACCTTAATGCCAATCTGGAACTCGCCAGGATGGGAGTGCTGAAGCCGATTATATTGAGCGGCTGGATCAGGGCTATCAGGCAGGATGTGGAGAAGGCCTGTAAGATGACCAGGATCGAGAATTTGAACCTGTCAATCTCCACTTCCGATCAGATGATAAGCGGAAAGTTCCAGGGCAAGTATACTAAGGCAGACGTTATTAAAGAGATGGTAGAGGCGGTACATGTAGCCCGCAAGTCAGGCATAAAGATGCTGGGAGTCAACGCTGAAGATGCTTCCAGGACGCACATAGATTACTTGATAAAGTTTTCACGCGCCGCTAAGAAGGCGGGCGCCGACAGGATAAGATATTGCGATACGCTCGGCCATGATGATCCATTTACGATATACAACAGGATAAAGATGATCGCCGAGGAAGTGAAATTGCCCATAGAGCTTCACTGCCACAATGACCTCGGCATGGTCGTGGCCGTTTCGTTGGCCGGCGCCAAGGGCGCGATAGACGGAGGAGTCGATGCGTATATCAATACGACCGTAAACGGTATGGGCGAGAGGGCCGGTAATGCCGATCTCGTCAGTACGATACTCGCGATAAAATATTCCAGCGGCTTCGAGGGGCGTTACATGCTGGACGAGCGCATAAAACTTAATCATGCCTGGAAGATATCCAAGTACGCCGCATACGCGTTCGGGGTGCCTATCCCGATCAACCAGCCGGGTGTAGGTTCAAATGCGTTTGCCCACGAGTCGGGCATACACGCCGATGGCGCGTTGAAAGACAGGCGCAACTACGAGCTTTATAATTACGAGGAGCTGGGCAGGGGCGAGCCGGAGATCGTAGAGACGGGCAGGCAGATCACCGCCGGAGAGTATAGCGGCATTAAGGGTTTCAGGAACGTCTATGATAAGCTGGAGATAAAATTTAAAGATGATAAGGACGCGACAAAGATCCTGGATCTGGTCAGATATGCCAATGTGCATACTCAGAAGCCTCTTGCGCAGGATGAGTTATTATTCATCGCCAAATATCCCGAAATAGCGCGTAAGATATTTACTATGGCGCCGTAAACGAAAAAAATAATATATACATCAGGATAAACCAAGGATACTATGCCAAGTTCAGTTATTGTGGGGGCGCAGTGGGGAGACGAGGGTAAGGGTAAGGTAATAGATATATTTGCCGCCAAAGCCGACTATATAGTCAGGTATCAGGGCGGCAATAATGCGGGCCATACGGTGGTCATCGGCGATGATTCTTTTATCCTTCACTTGATACCCTCAGGTATACTGCATAAAAAGAAGATATGCGTTATCGGTAACGGCGTCGTGATAGACCCGAGGGCGCTTCTCGAGGAGATAGAGATGCTCAAGGGCCGCGGCATCAAAGTCGACGGCCGTCTCTTCATAAGCGAAGAGGCGCATGTCATATTGCCCTATCATAAGCTTCTGGATGAGCTTAAAGAACAGAAAAAGAAGAAGATCGGCACCACCAAGAAAGGCATAGGCCCGTGTTATGCCGATAAAGTGGCGCGTAGCGGCATAAGGATAATCGACCTGCTGGAGGAAGATACGCTCAGGGATAAGTTGCGCGCAAACCTGGAAGAGAAGAACTCGGTCCTGGCTAAAACATACGGCGCGGATGGATTCGAATTTATCTCCGTTTATAATGAGTATCTGGATTACGGCAGGAAGATAAAAAAATACATATGCAACACGAAGCGCCTGCTGAACGATGCCATCGACGCTAAGAAGCGCGTGCTCTTCGAGGGCGCTCAGGGCACATTGCTCGACGTGGATTACGGCACGTATCCTTTTGTTACCTCGTCCAATTCCTCCGCAGGCGGCGCTTCGACCGGCACAGGCGTGGGCCCGAACAAGATCGACAAGGTGATAGGCGTGGTCAAGGCCTACACGACCAGAGTAGGTGAGGGGCCATTCCCGACCGAGTTTGATGATCTCCTGATGGATAAGATCAGGCAGAAGGGCAAAGAGTTCGGAGCTACCACAGGCCGCCCGAGGCGTTGCGGCTGGTTCGACAGTGTTGTGGTGAGGCATTCCGTGATGGTAAACGGCCTGGACGAGCTGGTCGTCACAAAACTCGACGTGCTGGACGAACTGGATACCATAAAGATATGCACGGGATACAGGTTCGGGGATAAGGTGTATGATGATTTTCCTTCCAGCATAAAAGTCCTGACAGGCTGCCGGCCCGTCTATGAAGAGCTTCCCGGCTGGCTTAAAGATACTTCCGGGATAACCGATTATTCGAGATTACCGGTTAACGCGAAGAAATATTTGAAGAGGATGCAGTATTTATTAAATACAAAGATCGTGCTTATTTCAGTAGGTTCCAAAAGAAGCCAGACATTTTCGAAAGGAGTTTAAGGTGCATTTAGATCTTTTGATTCTCGCCCCCATAGGGTCCATTCTGGCGCTTTCCTTTGCGGGATACCTTGTCATGAAGATATTGAAGACGAGCGAAGGGACCAGTGAAATGATAGCCATAGCCGAAGCTGTCAGGGAGGGCTCTTACGCTTACCTGAAGAGGCAATATTCGGGGGTGGCGATATTCTTCGGAGCGATGTTCCTCGTGTTGATCGGGCTCGCCTTAGCCGGCAAACTTCCAATCTTTGTGCCATTTGCGTTCCTGACGGGCGGTTTCTTCTCGGGCCTGGCAGGCTTCATCGGTATGTCGATCGCGACGAGGTCAAGCGCCAGGACCACCAATGCCGCCAAGTCGAGCCTGAATGCCGGCCTTAATATCGCGTTCTCATCGGGCGCGGTCATGGGGCTGGTCGTAGTCGGCCTCGGCCTTCTGGATCTCTCCATATGGTACTATTTTCTCGATTGGTGGTATTCGAGTCACGCGACACCGCTGGGAATGGATAAACTTGGCGCGATAACATCTACTATGCTGTGTTTCGGAATGGGCGCAAGTTCCCAGGCTCTCTTCGCAAGAGTGGGCGGAGGCATATTCACCAAGGCCGCCGACGTGGGCGCGGACCTCGTTGGAAAAGTTGAAGCCGGTATCCCGGAGGATGATCCGAGGAATCCCGCGGTCATAGCCGATAATGTAGGCGATAACGTCGGGGATGTTGCCGGTATGGGCGCGGATCTTTACGAATCTTACGTCGGGTCGATAGTCGCCACTGCGGCGCTGGGTGTAGCGGCGTTCGGACGGTTGGGCCTGGGCCTGCAGTCGGTGACCATACCTATGGTCATGGCCGCGGTAGGCGTGATGGCATCTATAATAGGGACCTTCTTTGTGAAGACGAAGGAGAAAGCTTGCCAGGGGACTCTTCTTACAGCTTTGAGGCGGGGCGTCTTTTCCAGTTCGATAATAGTGGCGATAGTATCATTCTTTGTGGTCAAGTATATCCTGGGGATGCAGTACATAGGCGTATATTGGGCCGTCCTGTCGGGCCTTGTCGCCGGAGTCCTGATAGGGCTTTCAACGGAATATTTCACATCCAGTAAATATAAGCCTACGCAGGCTGTAGCCGCTTCGTCCCTTACGGGCCCGGCGACAGTGATAATAAGCGGAATGTCCGTAGGAATGTTATCTACGGCAGTGCCTGTACTGGTAGTTTCGGCGGCGATCATGGCGAGTTATTACTTTGCCGGCGGTGCGGCTAATGCCGCCTTAGGACTGTATGGCGTTGCCATTTCAGCGGTCGGGATGCTTTCAACGCTTGGGATTACCCTCGCTACGGATGCCTACGGGCCCGTAGCCGATAACGCGGGCGGAAACGCGGAAATGACGCATCAGCCGAAAGAAGTCAGGCAGAGGACAGATGCCCTTGATTCTCTCGGCAATACGACCGCCGCTACCGGTAAAGGGTTTGCTATAGGCTCGGCGGCCCTAACGGCCCTGGCGCTCATCGCGGCATATCGCGACCAGATATTGATAATGGGAGGTAATGTCAACCTCTCGATGATGAACCCTAAGACGCTGATAGGCCTTTTGATAGGCGGCATGCTTCCGTTTGTCTTCTGCTCTCTCACTATGAGCGCGGTCGGCAGAGCCGCGGGCGCTATAGTGGTCGAAGTCAGAAGGCAGTTCAAGGAGATAGCCGGCATCATGGAAGGCAGGACGAAACCTGATTACGCGAGATGCGTTAACATAGTTACGCGCTCGGCGCAAAAAGAGATGATCCTGCCGTCCGTTCTGGCGATAGCGGCGCCCATAGTGGTCGGCATCGTCGTGGGAGTCGACAGTGTCATAGGCATGCTGGTTGGCGCCACCGTCACGGGCTTTGTCCTGGCGATAATGATGGCGAACTCCGGCGGATCATGGGATAACGCGAAGAAATATATAGAGGAAGGCAATTTCGGCGGCAAAGGTTCTATAGCGCACAAGGCAGGAGTCGTGGGTGATACCGTCGGAGATCCGTTCAAGGATACGTCGGGCCCCAGCCTGAATATATTGATAAAGCTCATGTCCATGGTCTCCATAGTATTCGCTTCCTTCATAATGAGCTATACTCTCATGAAATAGATGGATACTCCGAAAAATATCCCTGTTCACATAGCGGTCATAATGGACGGCAACGGACGTTGGGCGGCCGCAAGGGGCCTGCCCAGGATAGCCGGCCATCGCGCCGGCATTAAGGCCGCTGAGGATGTCATGCAGGTCGCCGGTGATCTCGGTGTGAAGATCCTGACGCTCTATACATTCTCCACAGAAAACTGGAATAGGCCAAAGGCCGAGGTCTCCGCGCTCTTTAAGCTCCTCGAACACTATCTCTCCGCCAAGGGTGATAAATTAATGAAGAAGAAGATAAGGTTTCAGGCCATAGGGCGCCTTAATGAGCTTCCCGATTCTTTAAGAAAGAATATTGAAGGCTACACCAGGAAGACGAAAGATAACACCGGCCTTACCGTGAATCTTGCGCTGAATTACGGTGGCAGGCCCGAGATAATAGATGCCGTGCGCAATATTGCCAACGACGTCCGCGAAGGAAATATCTCCTCCGGAGATATCGATGAGAAGTTATTCGCGGATCATCTCTACACGCGGAATATGCCGGATCCGGACCTTTTGATCAGGACCTCCGGAGAGCTCAGGGTATCAAATTTTCTTTTATGGCAGATAGCGTATGCGGAGATCTGCGTAGTTAAGAAATTATGGCCGGATTTCAATAAAGAAGACTTCAAGAGGTGCGTTCTTGACTATCAGTCGAGAGAGAGAAGGTTCGGTGGATAACGGTTCGCTTACCAGAAGAATTATGACAAGCGCCTTAGTGGTCGCTATTGCGGCGCTGGTGATATTCGTTTTGCCGAACTGGGCGTTCACTCTGCTGGCGTCCGTGATGATAGGCATAAGCCTGAAGGAATTTTTCGAGCTCGCCGAAAAAAAAGGTATCGTCGTATACAAATATTTCGGAATATGCATAGGAATGCTCATCCCGATCATAGTATATTTTCAGAAAGGGCTCGAAGGATACTTTGCTATTGAGCCGTTCATCATAGTCATTGCGTGTCTCTTCATATTTGTCCTGCAGTTCACAAGGCGCGACAGCTCCCAGGCGCTGGCGAGCATAGCCGTCACCCTTTTTGGCCTTCTGTACATAGCATGGCTCTTCTCCTTCTTCGTAAAGCTTAAATTCATGCCCCAGGGCGCTCTCCTGGTAACTTTTGTGATACTGGTGACCAAAGTGGGAGATGTCGGCGCGTATTTTGTGGGAAGATTGATCGGCAGGCACAGCCTCATACCCAGGATCAGCCCGAATAAGACGGTAGAGGGCACGATCGGAGGGCTCATATGCAGCGTTGTCACCGCCATACTAAGCAAGCTGTACCTTCCGGATTTTCCCATGGGCCATCTCGTAGTCCTCGGGCTCCTTCTCGGCGTGCTGGCATCGGTCGGCGATCTCGCTGAATCGCTATTGAAGAGAGGTGGCGCCGTCAAAGATTCCGGCGGGATCCTCCCCGGGTTCGGAGGCATGCTCGATCTTATCGACAGCCTTATCTTCACCGCGCCCATATTTTACTTCTATGTGGAAGTTATGATGAAACGATGAAAAATATAGCGATACTCGGATCTACGGGTTCCATAGGCGTTAACACTTTAGATGTCATATCCCGCCTTAAAGGACGCTTCAGGGTCGTAGCGCTCAGCGCGGATTCCAGCATAGAACTGCTGGCCAGGCAGGCCCGCGTATTCCATCCGAAAGTAGTCTCCGTAGGAAATGAGGAGCTCGCGAATAAGGCAAAGAAACTTCTGCCATCGCGCACCCGGGTAGTCTACGGGCCGTCAGGCCTGCGATTTATAGCCGCAAGGCCCGACATCGACATCATAGTCTTCGCTATAAGCGGCACGACGTGCCTGATCCCTCTCCTTGACGCTATTGATAACCGAAAAGAGATCGCTCTGGCCAATAAAGAGGCTCTGGTGAGCGCCGGGCCGCTCGTTATGTCCCTGGCCGCGAAGAGAGGCGTGAGGATACTCCCGATCGATAGCGAACATAGCGCGATATTTCAGTGCATAAATGGCAAAAGCGAAGCCGTCTCCAGAATATACCTTACAGGTTCAGGTGGGCCGCTGCTGGACGTGAAGAGAGAGAAGTTCGGGTCGCTTCCGCTCAGTTATATCCTTAAACACCCCAGGTGGAAGATGGGGAAGAAGATAACCGTAGATTCCGCCACAATGATGAATAAGGGGCTAGAGATAATTGAAGCCAAATATCTATTCAATATTAAAGAAAGCTCTATCGAAGTGCTTGTGCATCCCGAAGCTATTGTGCATTCCATGGTGGAGTTTACCGATTCTGCCGTCATAGCGCAGCTGGGGGTGCCGGACATGAGACTTCCCATTGAATACGCGCTTACATTCCCCGAACGCTCCAAAGCGATAGTGAAGAGAGTCGACTTTTCCGGGGTGGGGGCGTTGACGTTCCGCAAGCCCGACGCAGGTAAATTCCCCTGCCTCGCTCTTGCCAGGGATGCTGCCGCTTCCGGAAGACTGGCGCCGGCCGTATTGTGCGCCTCGGACGAAGAGGCTGTAAAGAATTACCTGAACGGAAATATAACCTTCACGGATATACCGAAGATAATAGAAAAGGTGCTGGAGCGCCACAAAAATACCGTAAGATCGATCTCGGTAAAACATGTCATGGATGCCGATTCCTGGGCGAGAGAGGAGACTGAAAGACTGTGCTATCGTTAATATCATTTTTAGCGGTTCTGAGCATACTGGTGCTTGTGCATGAGGCGGGCCATTTCTTGACCGCAAAGCGCCTCGGTGTGCGGGTGAATAAATTTTCTTTCGGCTTCGGACCGAAATTATTTTCAGTAAAGAGAGGCGATACGGAATACATAATATCAGCAATACCTCTCGGCGGTTACGTCAAGATGGCGGGAGATGAGCCATGGGAGAAATTGACCGGCGGGAAGCAGGAATTCCTTTCGCGGAGTATCGGCGACCGGTTCAAGATAATATTCGCCGGGCCGCTCCTTAATTACCTGCTTGCTTTTATTATATTCTCGGTAATATTTATGTTCGGGAGTCCCACGATGACCACGGAGATCGGCGGACTTATGAAAGACTATCCGGCTGCCCGGCAAGGCCTCGCTGTAGGTGATAAAATTACAGCGGTGGATGGAAAAAACGTTAAGTACTGGGATGATATGACATTGGCGATACGCAAGCATGACGAAAGCCCCATGATATTTACGATAGTGAGGGGCGGAAAGACGATCGATAAAGAGATAACGCCTACTGTGCGCAAGACCAAAGATATATTCGGCGCCCAGGTTAGTATAGCGCTTATAGGCGTGACGCCGTCGCAGAAGATTGAAAATGTAAAGTACGGTTTTATTCAGTCGATCTATATGGGCGGGAAGAAGCTGCTGCAGCTTACAGCTGTGACCTATAAAGCCCTCTGGTCGATCATAGCGGGAAGGCTTTCCGTAAAAGAGTCGCTTACCGGCCCGATCGGGATATTCGTCGTGACGGGACAGGCCGCGAAGATGGGACTCATATATATACTGCATCTCATGGGCATATTGAGCGCATCGCTTGCGATATTCAATATCCTTCCGCTTCCGATCCTTGATGGCGGGCATATACTCTTTCTTGGGCTTGAGAAGCTCCGGGGTAAGCCGCTCTCACTTAAGGCGCAGGAGGCTATCGCGAATGTCGGAGTAACGCTCCTAATAATGTTGACCATATTCATATTCTATAGTGATATCGTGAAGTTCGGTGTAGTCGACAAGGCACTCAAAATATTTAAGCATTAAAGGGGACGTGTCACTTTGGGACACTCCACTTTTTTGTAAATTAGCCATAACTACCGGTACGTTTAAAGTGGAGTGTCCCAAAGTGACACGTCCCCATATGAGTCAGGATGCTATGATAAAGCGTAGACGAACGAGACAGATTAAGGTTGGCGGGGTGAGGATCGGCGGAGGCGCGCCGATCTCGATCCAGTCGATGACGACCAGCCGGACATCGGACGTTGCTGCGTCTGTTGCTGAGATCAGGAAACTGGAGAGCGCCGGCTGTGAGATCGTGAGAGTCGCTATCAGAGATTCCCGTGACGCGTCTGCTGTGAAGGCGATTAAGAGTAAAGTGAAGATCCCGGTCGTTTGCGACATCCACTTCGATCATAATCTCGCGCTCGCGTGTATAAATGCCGGAGCAGATAAGATCCGGCTTAATCCGGGTAATATAAGGAAGAGAGAGGATGTCGCGGCTGTTATCAAGGCGGCGAAACGGGCGCGGATACCCATAAGGGTAGGCGTCAATTCCGGATCTGCCGGTGGAAGCACCCCGAATGCTCTTGTCAGAGCAGCTAATAGGTACATTAAAATCATTGAAGAGCTCGATTTCCGTGATATAATCGTATCTTTGAAGGCCTCCGACGTACTTTCAACGGTTGAAGCGTACAAGAAGATGTCGGTTCTTTGTGATTATCCCCTGCACCTCGGTGTCACCGCGGCAGGCCCGTACGATAGCGGCATAGTAAAGTCATCTATAGGGATAGGAAGCCTCCTCATGGAGGGCATAGGTGACACGATCCGGGTCTCGCTGACTGCTGACCCCGTCGAAGAGGTGAGAGCGGCAAGACGCATCTTAAGCGCACTTGATTTAAGAAGCTTCGGCCCGGAGATCATTTCGTGTCCGACATGCGGCCGCTGCCAGGTCGATCTGGTAAAGATAGTGGCAGATGTCGAGCGCAAGCTGTCAACTGTCAACTGTCAACTGTCAACCAAACGTCCGCTTACCATAGCTATAATGGGCTGTGAAGTGAACGGCCCCGGTGAAGTAGAGGAAGCAGATATAGGCATAGCTGCCGGCAAGGGCTCGGGCGCGCTCTTCATTAAGGGCAGGATAGTCCGGCGCGTTAAAGAGAAAGATTTTGCGAAAGAACTGATAAAGGAATTGAAGAAGATATGAGATGGTCTAAAAGCCTGATCCCCACGCTTAAAGAGGATCCGCAGGACGCGGAAGTGATAAGCCACAAATTGATGGTACGCGGCGGATTCATACGAAAATTATCATCGGGCGTATATTCATACCTGCCGCTGGGATTTCGTGTCCTTGAAAAAGTAAAAAATATCATCAGGCAGGAGATGGATGCTAAGGGCAGCCAGGAAGTTCTGCTGCCGGCATTACATCCTCCCGAGATATGGAAGAAGACCGGCAGATACGATATTCTCGGGGATGTACTCATAAAATTCAAGGACAGGCACGGCAGAGAGCTTCTTCTCGGGCCTACCCACGAAGAGATAGTAACCGATCTTGTCGCAAACAATGTAAAGAGTTATAAGGAGCTTCCGCTGATACTGTACCAGATCCAGACAAAGTTCAGGGATGAGCCAAGGCCCCGCTTTGGTGTGATGCGGACGTCGGAGTTTATAATGAAGGACGCGTATTCATTTGACTGCGACGCGGGCGCCCTGGAAGCCAGTTATAAGAAGATGTATGAGGCGTATTGTAAAATATTTGAAAGATGCGGACTGCCGTTTATTCCGGTCGAAGCCGACCCTGGGATGATGGGCGGAAGCGTGTCGCACGAATTTATGGTGCTATCGGAGGCCGGAGAAGACAGGATAGCGGTATGCCTAAAGTGCAAATATGCGGCGAGCGTAGAGATAGCCGCATGTAAGCTAAAGACAAAGGCCGGCCCGGCAAAAGAGAAGATCCTGCCGATCGCCCAGGTCGATACACCCGGTATAACGACTATAGAAAAAGTGTCTGAGCTCCTCAGAGTGGGCGCGGAAAAATTAGTCAAGACTCTCATCTACAAAGCGGATGGTAATGTGGTAGCGGTCCTTCTGCGCGGCGACCATGAAGCGAATGAGACTAAGATCAAGAATTATTTAAAAGCCGCCGCGCTTGAACTCGCGGATGTGAAGACGATAGAGGATGTGACCCGGGCGCCGGTCGGTTTCTCCGGACCGGTGGGCTTAAGAAATGTCAGGATAATAGTCGACAACGCTGTGGGCAGCATGGCAAATTTCATTACGGGCGCGAATAAGAAGGACACTCATCTTATTAACGTCAACGCCTCCCGCGACTTCGAGTCGAAAGAGTTTGCCGACCTCAGGATGATAGCTAAAGATGACGGATGCCCGATGTGCGGCAAGCCGGTGGATGTAAAGCAGGCGATAGAGATCGGCCATACGTTCAAGCTCGGAACAAAATACTCGGACGCGTTAGGCGCCAAAGTCCTCGATAAAGACGGTAAAGAGCTTTCGGCGGTCATGGGCTGCTACGGGATAGGCGTAACGAGGATATTGGCGGGAGTTATAGAGTCGAACAATGATAAAGACGGGATAATATGGCCGCTTGCGATAGCTCCTTATCAGGCTATAATCATCGCGCTTAATATGGACGATAAGAAGGTTAAGGAAGTTTCGGAAGATATCTATGCTAAATTATCCGGGGCCGGCGTAGAGGTGCTATTTGACGACAGAAACGAAACGGCCGGCGTCAAATTTAAAGATGCGGATCTTATAGGTATACCCATCAAGATAGTGGTCGGCGCAAAGAACGCGAAGAAGGATATAACGGAAGTGAAGGACCGCAGGTCAGGGATCGTGACGGAAGTCGCCGTTAAAGATATCGAAACGTACCTGAAAACACTCCTCGGATAGCCCGCCTGCCAGATGGAGATACTCATGCAGTCGGGCAGGCCCGCCTGCCAGATGGAGATACTCATGCAGTCGGGCAGGCCCGCCTGCCAGATTTAGCTAATGAGCAGTCGGGCAGGCCCGCCTGCCCTAAAATGGGGTATGTAATATAGGGAGCGGAATAGACATCATACCCCCCTATAGCCTGATCGACAAGCTTTTTGTCGAGTAACGCGTCAAGGTCAACCGGAGGTAGCATAAGGGCTTCTTTTGGGATATCCGGACGCTTCTCTTGAGCCAATTG
>JAHJHP010000037.1 GCA_018823705.1 Candidatus Omnitrophota bacterium
CTTCAACATAAGGGAAAGGATCCTTAAGGAAAACCTTAATAACAACCTTAAAGAAAACCTTTCCAGAAAAGGTTTTCTTTAAAAGCGTTCGGGCGCGAGCCCTGCCTTCATTTAACTCTAGCAGGCCGGAGGGCAAAAAACACGATCTACATTTTTTGGCCCGAAGGCCGAACGCTATAGTGGTGGAGCTGACGGGAATCGAACCCGTGACTCAGCGTTGCGAACGCTGCGTAATCCCTCTTTACTACAGCCCCGATAATGAAATCTATTTAACACTATCTCTTATCCAGCGCCCATAATCCTCACTTAGCGCCAGTATCGGTATCGCGATTATTTCAGGAACCTCATAACTATGGAGCCGTCTCACCTCTTTCTCCACGGCTTTGAATTTATTGCCGGCCGTCTTGAGCACAATGAGTGTCTCGCACGCCTTGTCTATTTTGCCATTCCACCAAAATTTTGATTCGACCTTATTTATGATATTTGCGCAGGCGACAAAACGCTTTTTGAGGAGTGAACCGGCTATAGAATCGGCCTCCCTCTTCGAGGGACAGGTGACAAAGATAACTATGTAATTATTGCTCATTTGTCTGATATAATCTTTGTGTCTGATTGTACGATAAAGGAGGAGAAAATATTCAGGAGGAAAGGCATAATGTTTACGTAAGCACTTTTATCATTCCGCTTACGGCGTTCTGGATAAGCTCCCAATCTTCCTGGTTATGGACGGCGAACTTCTGTTTCCTCTTCCACCCGCCCTCTTCACGCTTTTGCCAAAGATAAAAACAGACCTGCTTTCTACCGTAACTCTCCAGAAGGACTACGGCGCTCCACCAGCCAAAACGCTTATTGATCGTCTTCTGAGTCAATACTTTTAACGGGGCTACTATAGGTACTATCTCGTCGTCTCTGGGGCTCTTCTTCTCTTTATCTTCCATAGACTATTCGCCTCCTGCTATTTTCTCAGGTAGATCTCGTAATCCGGGCCTTTGCCTTCCACCACCACATGGCCTTCTCTGGCAAGCCATCCGATACTCATAAGCACCTGCTCCCTCTCAGTATCGATTCCCTTGAGCACCTTCGACAGAGAACTCTTACCATGCTGATCGAGATAATGCCAGATATCACCCGCGCTTATTCCTATTTCCGTAATCATGCCATACCCCCTATTTTTCTCTCTTGTTATAGCTGCCGCACAATGTGCAAATCGAAATATCATCGTGACTGGAATCTACATAAGTATTAAAACAGACCGAGCATTTCCAGATGTAATCAACATCCTTTGGGAGCACACGCTTCGCCAGCCTGTACCCCGATACTATCCATATCACCAGTATGATGATGACTGAGAACAGTGTATAAAGGAATATGACGCTTGATACCGTTAATCTTATCATAATTATAATATATGGTCAATAGCGGCTGCAAAAATTAGTATAATACGCCTATTCGGCCGGAAAGTCAGGTTCGAGTTTCTTTCCGCAAACGGCGTCACCTATAATAGACACAAGAGCCTTGTCTGTCCTGCTGGAGACTGTACGATATTCATCTTTTGAATCCTGAGCTTTCCGAAACGCGTCCTCTATAAACGATCTCTTTCCTGCGATCTTCCGGTAGCGTATCTCCAGCATCCCGCGACTGGCCGGAGACGCGCGAACTTCCATATTAAGACCGGAAAGTATGGGCCCCAGAAACGCTATCTTTGAAAATTTTATCGATGATTCGGGCATACGGCTTGAGACTATCTTTATGACTGACAGCCAGAATACGTGTAATATCAAAGATACGGCGATCGCGATGGTTAACATGCGATATCCCGAAAGATCGCCCCTCTTCATCATCTTTACATGGCTCATTTACCCGTCGCTATGTTAACCTGTAAAACGCCTTCATTTCTGCACATATCCCATATCTCGACTACGCGCCCGAGCGAAGCTTTCGAATCGGCCTTTATGAGAAGTGGCGTTCCGGTCTTCGCCAAAAGCCTCAGATTCGAAGCGATCTCATCCGCGGTGATCTCTCTTTCGTTCAGATACACCTTATCATTTCCGGTTATCGTTATCACCACGCCCTCCTGCTGGATGACCTCGCTGGTCAGAGCTTTCGGCAGGTTCACCTTTATGCCCGGCTGGAATATGAAGCTCGAGGTGAAGAGGAAGAATATAAAGAGCAGAAAGAATACATTTACAAGCGGCGTCAGGTCCACCATCCCTTTTTCTATCTTTACCCTTCTCTTGAATTTCATATGGGCCTAGACCTCGTAAGTATCTCTTTTGGAAGACAATAGATTGACAAGGTCCGTAGCGCTGGTCTCCATGTCATACACAAGATTATCGACCTGGCTCACCAGGTAGTTGTAAGCGACGTATGTCGGGATCGCGACAGCGAGTCCCGCCAGGGTCGCCAGAAGAGCCTCCCATATGCCTCCGGCGAGATCTCCCGGATTAACGGGCACCATAGCGGCCGCTTTCTGCTGAATAACCTGAAAAGACTTTATCATGCCCGTAACCGTCCCGACAAGCCCGAGAAGCGGAGCTACGTGCGCTATGGTAGCTAATACCGGCAGATGTTTCTCCATCCTCGGGATCTCAAGACGCGCTGCCTCTTCCACCGCTTCCCTTATCTCAGGCTTCGAACGGTCATGTTTCAATATGCCCGCTTTTACGATATGCGCAATAGGCCCGGGCGTCGAATTGCATATTTCTATGGCCTCTATTATCTTGTTCCGCTTCAGGACGTTTATGATGCCATCCATGAATTTCCCGGCATCGATCCTCGCTTTATTCAGATGATATACTCTCTCCAACACCACGCCGAACGCAAGTATTGACGCGATTATGATAGGGTACATCATAGGCCCGCCCTTCTGCACTAATTCCCACATAAGTCCTCCTGTTTATATATCTGTCCGCTTCAGCAGCTCCAGGCGTTTTTTCGCAAAATCGGATTCTTCAACTTCCATGCCGGCAAGTTTTTCGTAAAGACGGGAGGCCTCATCGGGTTTTCCGATAGCCTCGAAAGCCTGTGCGCATTTTAACTGCGCTCTGACCGACCAGAAGACGCCGTTTGAATAAAGGTCCATCACCTTCAAGAACTCATCCGATGCTCTCCGGAGGTCTCCCTTCATCTCATAGGATTCGGCTATCTCATACTGGATCTCGGCATTAAGCTCAGTGTTATCTCCCGTAAGCGCCTTTCGATAATACTCTATCGCCTGATCAAAATCCTTCTCTATCTTTTTTATCTTCGCGATCTTTCTGTATGCCATCTTTCCTGTATCGGATCCGGGGAATCTTGCGGCGATATCTTCGAACCTGGCTATGGCTTCGCCGGATTTCCCCTCTTCGGATAGCACGATCGCCGCCTGCATAAACGCTTCCTTGATCAAATCACAGGATGGAAAATCGGCAGGAATGGAATCGAAATATCCCCTCGCTTTATCGAGTTTGCCCTTTGAGCGATAATGCTCTCCGAACCAGAATCTAGCGTCGGGCGCCAGCTCGGAATCCGGATAGGCCCTAAGGAAACGTTCAAATGCCGCTACCGCTTCCGGCTCTTTTCTTAAATTATGGAGGCACCATCCTATCTGATAGGCGGCCATAACCTTGAGCTTCACTTCAGATGATTGATCTTCTATCGCCCTGAACGCCGCTAGTGCGACGTCGTACCTGCTCATATTATACATGGAATTAGCCAGATATAATCTCGCCTGATCTGCCGATCGGCTATTCGGAAATTCCGATAGAAACTTTTCAAATTCTATCCGCGTCCGTTCATAATCGCCCAGGTTAAAATAGGCCTCTCCGAGCCTGAATATGACCTTCTCGCGCAAAACCGTATCGGGAAAATTCACGAGTATGGCCTGATACGCAAGGACAGCCTGATCGTATCTGGCGCTAACGCTCGATATATTGGCGATCTGGTATTGCGCATAACCCGTACTTGAACTGCCGGAATATTTATTCAGTACGGTATCGTAACATTCCGTGGCTTTCGCATAATCTTTCCTATTAAAATATATGTCACCTATCTTGACAAGCGCGCTCGCGCGAAGCTCGATATCTTCAGGCCCATTCTTGACCGTGATAAACTCTTTAATGGCTTCATCGTATCTGTCCTGCGTAATATATATGCGTCCGAGCTCATAACGCATCGGACCGGCAAGCGAACTATCAGTAAAATTTTCCGTGGCCTTAATAGCTATGTTTTCGGCTTCCACGTATCTGGCCTCATCATAGAGGATCTTTACTTTTTGATAATACGCTTCCTGCGCAATATCGTCTTCGGTATAATCCACAATTATCTGATCACATATCTTAAGGGCTTCAGAAAATGCGAGAGATCTCCGATAACTTAGAACCAGCCCGAGAAGCGCACGGCTCCTTATGGACTCACTACCGGTCATTTCGAGGCACCCGTTAAGCCGATCTGAGCTCAGCGTAAATTCGCCCAGCTCATAAAGCGCTATTCCGGCGCCATATGCGGCAAGTGGAGCCCACCCGGCCCCGGGTGAGATAGCCAGCGCCCTATCGAAAAATACTATCGAGTCCCTATACTTGCCCTGACGGAGTTTTGTTTCACCATTTAAGTAATAGGCCTCGGGAGTCTTCTCTGACACAGGGTACTTCTCTATGAACCTGTCCAGCTCTTCTGCGGCCTTCTCATATTTTGCGGAATGATACAGGCTCTCGCCCAACATAAATTGGGCCTCCATCGATACTTTATCCATAGGATATCTTGAAACCACATCTTCAAAACATATCATCGCCTTATCGAAGAGTCCGAGCATACGGTAAACCCATCCCTTTGAATAGATCGCATAGCCCAGATATTTGGATGCCGGAAAATCATCTACGATCCTTTCGTAACACTCAAGAGCGCTCTTAAGGTCGCCGTTATCCATATATATTTCACCGGACCAGTATAATGCCTCATCATGAAATTCAGCCGCTGCCGGTGAGCCCAGGATCACCTGAAATTCATAAAGAGCCCTGGCATAATCATTCTGTTCATAATAGCCTCTGCCCAATATCGCATGCGCTCGATACAGATGCTGCGTCTGGGGATAATTTTTTATGAAGGCCTCCAGTTTATTCTGCGACAAATTATAAAGACCGTCATTGAAAGTCTTCTTTATATAAACGAAATCCGCTTCCTCGGCCGGGGTTACCGCAAACACCGGAGATGATATGGACAGGAAAACGGCGAGTATCACAAAATATCTAATGGTCAAATCGCGTCCGTTCACGATAACACTTCCTTAAGGTACCGGCCGGTATACGATCTCTTATTTCCGGCTACGTCTTCCGGAGTGCCGCAAACCACTATCTCTCCTCCGGCATCACCGCCTTCGGGTCCCAGGTCTATAATATGGTCAGCTCTCTTTATCACGTCCAGATTATGCTCTATAACGAGCACGGTATTCCCCTGATCGACCAGCGACTGCAAAACTCCCAACAGTTTATCTACGTCGGCAAAGTGCAATCCTGTAGTGGGTTCATCCAGTATGTAAAACGCCCTTCCCGTAGATCTCTTGGAAAGCTCCGTGGCAAGCTTTATGCGCTGAGCCTCACCTCCGGAAAGGGTTGTGGCCGATTGCCCGATCTTTATATAACCCAGGCCGACATCATAAAGCGTCTTGAACTTGCTCTTTATTGAAGGTATGTTTTCAAACAAATTTAAAGCCTCCTCCACCGACATATTCAATACTTCGGCGATGGAATGCCCTTTATACTTGACGTCGAGAGTCTGCTCGTTAAAGCGTTTCCCTTTACAAACTTCGCACCGCACATAGATATCCGGCAAGAAATGCATCTCTATCTTCTTTATGCCGTCTCCGGCGCAAGCCTCGCATCTTCCCCCTTTTACGTTAAAGCTGAAACGCCCCGGCTTATAGCCGCGCACTTTTGCTTCGGGAAGCCTGGAAAATATATCTCGAAGCCCCGTAAACGCGCCCGTATATGTGGCGGGGTTTGAGCGCGGTGTGCGGCCTATCGGCGACTGGTCTATGACGATCACCTTGTCGATATACTGAACGCCTTCTATTTTTCTGTGACGGCCCGGTGCTTCCTTGGAACGATAAAATTTTTTGGCCAACGACCTGTACAGTATATCATCCACAAGCGTGCTCTTGCCCGAGCCCGACACACCGGTAACACAGACGAAGAGCCCGAGCGGTATCTCAACATCTATATCCTTCAGATTGTGTTCTTTCGCGCCTAATATCTTCAGGCGTTTGGCCGTAGGCCTCTTGCGCTGGGTAGGAACAGCTATCTTTAGCTCTCCCCGCAGGTACTTGCCTGTCAGAGACTCTTTTGAATCAAGAACATCTTTCAGGGTGCCGCTGACCATGACCCTCCCGCCATGTTCGCCGGCGCCGGGACCCAGATCGATTATATGGTCGGCGATACGTATAGTTGCCTCATCATGCTCTACCACTATAAGCGTATTTCCAAGGTCTCTCAGCCGTATCAGCGTATCCAGAAGTTTCTTATTATCCTTCTGGTGCAGTCCTATACTGGGCTCGTCAAGTATATAGATTACCCCCACCAGCCCGGAGCCTATCTGGGTGGCAAGCCTGATGCGCTGAGCCTCTCCCCCGGAAAGCGTGTAACTACGCCTGTCGAGCGTAAGGTAATCGAGGCCGACATTTATCATAAACTGCAAGCGCGCCTTGATCTCTTTTAAGGCCTGGGCGGAGATGGTCTTTTCGGTCTCAGTCAGATCCATCGCGGAAAGAAAATCCCTTAATCCCTTTATAGACATGGTAGACATTTCGCAGATGTTCCTGCCCTGGATCCTGACCGCAAGGCTCTCTTCCTTAAGCTGCGCGCCCTTACATGCCGGGCATGGCAGGACCGACATGTATTTATTGATCTCTGCTTTAATAAATTCGCTCTCCGTCTCACGGAAACGTCTCTCGAGGTTCTTTATGACTCCCTCGAAAGCGTAATACCCTCCCGATTCTTCGCCATACAGTACCAGCTTCTTAATATCTTTCGGAAGGTCTTTGAAAGGAGTCCGGATGTCAAATCCGTGCTTGTTGCCGAGAGAACGAAGCAGGCGCCTGTAATAGATGAATAACCCTTTTCCGCCGCGCCTCCAGGCCTCGACCGCGTCTATGACGCTCTTCGTCTTATCCGGAATGACGAGCTCCGGATCTATCTCCATCTTATTGCCGAGGCCGCCGCAAGACCCGCACGCGCCGTACGGCGAATTGAACGAGAATATCCTCGGGGACATCTCGCCGAGGCTAAAGCCGCAATCGACGCACGCATACTGCTCGTTGAAGAGGACGTCTTCGGGTTTTCTCTGGCCCTCGAAGCTTGCCAACACCACTCCTTTGCCTGCCTCAAGGGCGGTCTCGACAGAATCGGTAAGCCGCTTCTTGATACCGGGTTTCAAGACCAGCCTGTCGACTACGATCTCGATATTGTGGGTCCTGTTCTTATCCAAAGCCACCGCTTTTTCGACTTCGTATATGTTGCCATCGACCCTTGCCCTTACATAACCGTCTTTCTTCATCTTCTGAAAGAGATCTTTATATTCACCTTTCCTGCCGCGAATAACTGGAGCCAATATCAGGATACCGGCGCCCGGCGGAAACTTTGAGATCTGGTCGACTATCTCCTGGGAGGTCTGGCGCTTTATGGCCTTTTTACACTTGGGACAATGCGGGATGCCTATGCGCGCGAATAGAAGGCGCAGGTAGTCGGATATTTCGGTTTGAGTGCCAACGGTCGACCGGGGATTCGATCCCGCGGTCCTCTGTTCTATGCTGATCGCCGGAGATAGCCCCTCGATGTAATCCACGTCCGGTTTCTGGAGCTGCTCGAGAAATTGCCTGGCATAGCTCGACAGGCTTTCGACGTATCTCCTCTGTCCCTCGGCATATATGGTGTCAAAGGCAAGCGACGATTTGCCCGAACCGGACAGACCGGTTACCACGACAAGCTTATCGCGCGGTATCTCCAGATCCACGTTCTTCAGGTTATGTTCTTTAGCGCCTTTTATGATTATCGCGTTCTTTTCCATATATATTCAGCTATTATAAGCCAAAGAGCCACAACTTCCAATAGAAAGATACAACAAACCTCACCGACTTTTCTAGCTTCGCTTATCTACTGCGAAAATATACTTCGGGTCCTGCCGCACCTTAGGGCTTCATTCGCGGCGATGAATTATTTTCGCCGTGCGCTAAGGTTTACGTCGAGCGAATTATGTGTACAGATTCACGCACTTTCATATTCGCTCGACGTAAAGCAGCTCTCTTAACCATATTGGCCTTGCGCACCTACACATATACTACGCACTATGCCGAAAAAATTCAACTCGACGCTTCATGAAGCCCTAA
>JAHJHP010000038.1 GCA_018823705.1 Candidatus Omnitrophota bacterium
AATTTTGCTCGGAAAGTTCGCTCGCTCTTTTTGGCGTACAGGAATACCAGGGCCAAAAATCCGTGCCCGCCTGCCTGCCTGCAGATAGGTGGCGGGCCGGCAGGCAGGCTCGCGACTTTCGACGCCCCGCTCAACACCCTCTCCCGCGAGGGACAGCTGACTTGGCCGAAAAATCTCCCTGTGGGAGCGAATAGAGACAGAATATCCCTGTGATAGAAGACCTAAGTCGAAGTAATATGAGCACATTGAAAATATTAGGGCTTTTGAGAAGCAGAAAAAGGGTTATATTTAATAACGTTTTTAATAATAAAAGAACCGAGGATGTTTGAGCCCCGCCTTGCGGGGCGAGTTCCGCAGGTTCCCCTTTTTCTGCGGAACAAAAGACTGACCCTATAGCTTGAGTTTAGGGGGAATATTTTCAGTGCGAATATACTTCGCACTTAGGTCTGACATCGAAAATAATTCATCGCCGCGAATGAAGCCCTGAAGTGCGGCAAAGGTCGGAAGGATATTTTCGCAGGAAAATGAGAAAACTATGGCAATAAGAAAAATAACAATAGATGATCCTGAGTATCCGAAGCTGCTGAAGAACATACACAAGCCGCCGAAACAGCTCTATATCAACGGAAAATTGCTTGAGACAGATGAAGTGGCGGTGGCGCTCGTGGGATCGCGCAGGGCGTCATTGTACGGCATTGAGATGGGCGAGAAGTTCGGGTATGAGCTTGCTTTAAGAGGTGTAACGGTGGTGAGCGGCATGGCGCGCGGCATAGATACCGCTGCGCATAGGGGCGCGTTGAAAGCCAAAGGTAGAACTATCGCTGTGATGGGAAGTGGCCACGGCTATATATATCCACCGCAGAATAAGAAGATTTACGAGGAGATCGCCAGGACAGGAGCGGTCATTACCGAGTTTGTTGATGATATGAAGCCTGAGCCGTATAACTTTCCGCAGCGTAACCGTATAATATCCGGCCTTTCTCTCGGCATCGTAGTGATCGAGGCGGCAAAGGACTCGGGCGCGCTGATAACAGCGTCCCTTGCGGCAGAACAGGGGCGCGAGGTCTTTGCCCTTCCCGGTAAGATATCGTCCGGCACAAGTTCAGGCGCAAATGCTCTGATAAAGGACGGAGCGATGCTGGTCCAGTCGGTCGATGATATTCTGGAGGAACTGCATCTTCACGAGATAAATCCTGCTGCGCCCGGAGAAAAGGACGCGAAGGATGATATCGCGAGGATGACAAAGGCTTATATTTACAATTCGCTCACCGCCGAAGAACGCAAAATTTATAAAGCGATCTCGGATGAGCCGGTTTATATAGATGATGTCGTCGCAAAAGCCGGGATCGGCCAGGCTGACGCGTTCAGGATATTATTGAGCCTGCAATTAAAGAAACTTATACTGGAAGTTCCGGGCAAACAGTATGTTCGAAAGGATAATTAATGTCAAAATCACTCGTAATAGTCGAATCTCCGGCAAAAGCCAAGACTATCAATAAGTTCCTGGGAGACAAGTATGTCGTAACGGCGAGCATGGGGCATATAATCGACCTGCCGAAATCTAAGCTTGGCGTAGATGTCGAGAATGACTTTAAGCCCGAATATATCGTGATGAAAGACAGGAAGAAGAACCTGACGGCTCTAAAGAAAGAGGCTAAGGGCAAAGCCGCGATATATCTGGCAGCCGATCCTGACAGGGAAGGCGAAGCAATAAGCTGGCATCTGCAGACCGCTCTTGCTGAGAAGAACAGGAAGTTCTTCCGCGTCGAATTCGACGAGATCACAAAAGAAGCCGTCATTAACGCGTTTAAGCATCCCAGAGAGATAGATATGCACCTTGTTAATGCCCAGCAGGCCCGCCGTATCCTTGACAGGATAGTTGGCTACACTTTGAGTCCGCTTCTCTGGAAGAAGGTTTCCAGGGGATTGTCGGCAGGGAGAGTGCAGTCGGTAGCGGTACGTTTGATAGTCGAGCGTGAGAACGAAATAAATAAGTTCAATCCCAGAGAGTACTGGGAGGTCCTGGCTGAGTTGAAGCGCAAGGGTGATGAGCCGAAAGACAAGTTTACCGCAAAATTGGATAAGTATAAGGGCAAAAAGATCGATGTGGTGAAGAGAGACGATTCCGACAGGATCCTGGCCGAGCTTAAGCAGGCTCTCTTCATCGTAGGAGATATAAAAGAGTCGACTAAGAGAAAGAGCCCGTATCCTCCGTTTACCACATCTAAACTCCAGCAGGAAGCTTTCAATAAGCTGAGATTCGCGGGAGCGCGGACGATGAGCATAGCTCAGGGATTGTATGAGGGCGTAGATCTGGGCGGTGAGGGAAGCGTCGGGCTCATTACGTACATGAGGACCGATTCGGTGAGGATATCGAAAGACGCCTCCGCTGATGCGAAGAAGTATATACTGGAAAAATTCGGCAAGAAATACTACCCGGAAACTCCCAATGTCTATAAGTCAAAGAAGACGGCCCAGGAGGCGCACGAGTCCATAAGGCCGACGCTGCCTCTCAGGGAGCCGGGCGCGGTAAAAGAATACCTGACGGCTGACCAGCTTAAACTCTATACGCTCATCTGGAACCGTTTTGTGGCGAGCCAGATGACTATGGCTGTCTATTCGCAGATTTCTGTGGACATTAAAGCCGGTGATTATATCTTCAAGACAGCTTCTACGAAGGTAGTGTTTGACGGTTATACTGTCGTATATGAGGTCGAAAAAGAGAAGGATGAGGCTGAAGAGGAGGCAAAAGAAAAACTGCCGGAGCTTTCGCAGGACGAGCCGCTCGATTTGCTGGGCCTGGTTCCAAGTCAGCATTTTACAAAACCACCTCCGAGATATTCCGACGCGTCCCTCATAAAAGTGCTGGAAGAGCTCGGTATAGGCCGTCCTTCCACATACGCGCCGATCATCCATACTATAACTTCGCGCGATTACGTAACGAGGGAAGCCGGGTATTTTCGCCCTACGGAACTTGGAGGTATCGTTACGAAACTTCTGATGGAGCACTTTCCTAAAGTGCTCGATGTGGAATTTACGGCGAATCTCGAGAATGAGCTGGACGGTATCGAGGAAGGTGAAACCGACTGGGTGATGGTGTTAAAAGGTTTTTATTCGCCGTTCATCCACTCTGTGGAGCAGGCCAGGATCGAGATGAAAGATGTGAAGAAAGAGGTAATAGCTACGGATCAGGTCTGCGTGTTATGCGGTAAACCGATGGTCATAAAGTGGGGCCGGAACGGCAAATTCCTCAGCTGCTCGGATTATCCTGCCTGCAAGAACGCGAAGTCCATAACCAGCGGTGTGAAATGCCCTAACGGCTGCGGAGGCGAACTGGTAGCGCGTAAATCGAGGCGTGGTAGCTTCTTCGGCTGCTCCAGTTATCCGAAGTGCAATTACATCAGCAAGAAATTGCCTCAGGATACGGAAGAGAAAGCCGAAGACAAGGTGTTGGAGTAGATGCAGCGGTATATAGATAAGTTCATGAACTATCTGAAGGTCGAGAAGAACGCCTCAGCTCATACCATCACAAATTACACTGTCGACCTGGATGTATTCAAGGATTTTCTGGGTGATAAAGAGATAGAGACGGTCGATCATCTCAGCCTGCGGCGGTTTCTGGCGGAGCTTAGAGCGAAGAATTACGCAAAGAGGACCGTCGCGAGAAAGCTCGCCAGCTTACGCAGCTTCTTCAGATTCTTGTTCCGCGAAGGCCATATAAAAAAGAACCCCATAACCGCTGTCCTGACGCCCAAGCTTGATAAAAAGTTACCGCTCTTTCTGGATACGGCCAGGATCGACAGGCTTCTTTCGACCCCGACAGACAGGAATATAGCGGGCCTAAGGGATCGGGCGCTATTGGAGACATTATATTCGACTGGTATCCGTGTAAGTGAGTTGGTGGGCCTTGACCTGGGAGATATAGACTTCATAAGCGGAGTTATAAAAGTATTAGGTAAAGGCTCCAAGGAGCGGATTGTGCCTATAGGGGAGCCGGCCCTGGGCGCGATAAGAAAGTACATCGATAAGAGAATGGGATATAAGACTGAGGATAAGGATGCCGTTTTTTTGAATAAGTCCGGCGGGCGTCTTACGGACAGGAGTGTCAGGCGAGCCCTGGATAAGCATATTAAGACTTGCGGTATAATCGAGAAGATATCCCCTCATTCGCTCAGGCATTCATTTGCGACTCATCTCTTGGACCGCGGCGCGGACCTGAGGAGCGTGCAGGAGTTGCTTGGCCACATGAATTTGTCGACAACGCAGATATATACGCATGTAACGATGGAGAGGCTTAAATCGGTCTACGACAAAGCTCATCCGCGGGCGTAGACGATTTAGGGGACGTGTCACTTTGGGACACTCCACTTTTTGTGAATTATCTATAGTTACCAGTACTGTTTAAAGTGGAGTGTCCCAAAGTGACACGTCCCCTAAATCCGAAAGAAGGCAATGTTATACGGTATAGCGTTCTTCATATTCTCGGTATTTTATATACCGACTTTGATCTTTAAGGGGAAGCTGCATAAGGATTTCCTTGAGAGGTTCGGTATCTACAGTGATGCTAAGGAAGAGGCCCTCCGGCGCACCAAGGAAGTGATATGGATAGAGGCTGTCAGCGTGGGGGAGGTAGCATTATGCAAGAGTTTTATTCCGTTACTTAAGAGAGAGCACCCTGAGCGCTCAATAGTCCTGTCCACAATAACAAGGACCGGAAACGATCTTGCCAGGAAGCTGTTTTCGGGCGATGCAGTTGTGATCTATTTTCCTCTCGACTTTTCGTATATTGCCAGAAGAGTGATCAGAAAGATACATCCAAAATTCTATATAATGATCGAGACCGAGATATGGCCGAACGTGCTGACTGAGCTGCGGTACATGCGCGTGCCGTCGATATTGATCAATGGCAGGATATCGGACCGCTCTTTCGGGAAATACAGGCTGGTGAGAGGATTTTTATCGAGGGTGCTCAAAAATATTGCGGTATTTTGCATGCAGTCGGATGCTGATGCGGGACGGATAATGTCCCTGGGAGCGGCCTCTGACAGGGTAAAAGTGACCGGTAATATGAAATTTGACGCGGATCTTGTGATAAGCGATAAGTCCGCCGCCGGCGTTAAAGAACTATTCGGTTTTAAAACCGGAGACGAAATATTTGTCGCGGGGTCTACTCATGGCGGCGAGGAAGAGACGGTGGTGTCGGTATATAAAGAGCTGACAAAGAGTTTTCCGGATCTGAAACTTGTGATAGCTCCCCGTCATGTTGAAAGAGCGCCCGAAGTGGAAAATATAGTGAAACGGCTGGGACTGGAAGCTGTGAGGATGCCCAGAGAGCGGGATAGATCTTCATCCGGGCCGGATTTAAGAGGACCTTCGGCGCCGCCTGGCGTTCTTATCATCGATGCGATAGGTTATCTGAATGAGGCTTATTCGATAGCCGAGATCGTCTTTGTCGGAGGAAGCCTTATTCCTCACGGAGGACAAAACCCGATAGAGCCGGCTGTCTTCGGGAAACCTGTCATATTCGGGCCTTATATGTTTAATTTCAAGGCTGTGACTTCCGCGCTTCTGAAAGGTAGCGGCGCGCTCCAGGTCAAAGATCAGAAGGAATTTTTATTAAAAGCCGACCAGCTGCTTAAGGACAAGGAACTAAGGGCGACTTTCGGCAGGAATGCCAGGAATATAATATCCGAAAATCGCGGCGCAACCTCGCGCAACCTCGAAGCCATCAAAGGATTGATAAATGATTAAGTTCATACACTCCTTAATGACGGATAAAAGGTCCGGCGCGGTATGGGCGCCCATTAAATCGGTGCTCTATCTATTGTCCCTGGTATACGGTCTTGTCATATTATGCAGAAAGATACTGTATAAATTAAAGATATTCAGGTCGCATAGGGTTCAGCTTAAGGTGGTTTCGATCGGCAATCTGACTCTCGGCGGCACAGGTAAGACACCTTTTGCTATAGCCCTGGCCGGGATAATGGAGGATGAAATGCGGTCTCCGGTAGCCCTTCTGATCCGCGGTTATGGCTGGGATGAGCAGGCCCTACTCAAGAAGAATTTGCCCGATACGCCGATACTCGTAGGCGAAGATCGCGTTAAGTCGGCGCATAAAGCGATAAGGTTGTATGGCAGCCAGTTTGCCGTGCTGGATGACGGTTTTCAGCACTGGGAGATCGAGAGGGATCTCGATATAGTGCTTATCGACTCCAGAAACCCTTTCGGAAACAATAGGCTCTTCCCTAGAGGAGTTTTAAGGGAGCCAAAGAAAGCGCTTAAGAGGGCTGACGTGGTGGTCTTTACTAAAATAGATGCTAAGGGCGCAGGCCTGGACATTATGAGGGATGAGATAAGCCGGATGAAGAGCTCGATCATCTTCCTGGAGGCCGTTCACAGGCCTTCGCATCTATACGACCCCAGGGTCAGGAAGGACCGCGATTTACTATTTTTGCGGGATAAGAAGGTGATATTAGTCTCGAGCATAGGCGATCCTGAGTATTTTGAGCAGACCGTTAAAAGCCTGGGAGCGACTATTCTGGACCATATGGTATTTAATGACCATCATGATTTTAAAGAAGCCGATATAAAGCGAATTTTGAAAATGTGCGGCGCGAGGGCGCCCGATTTTATGGTAACGACCGAAAAGGACGCGGTTAAGTTTGCGCGGATGAGCTTTTCGTTCGGAAATTACACAATGATGACGCTCGCTATCCGTATGGATATAACGAGCGGCAGGGAGCAATTAATTGATAGACTTCGCAGCGTACGTATTCGTTAGGGTACTAAATTTTATATTCAGTCTCTTGCCGGTAAGCTTTGCCTTGTGGCTTGGGCGGCGCCTCGGAATAGTCGCGTTCTGGGTCAATAAGAAGAGGAGGTTGATAGCTTACGCGAATTTGAAAGCCGCATTTGCTAATGAGAAATCTCCCAGGGAGCTTCGCGCGATAACGAAGCGTGTGTATCAGAATATGGTCCAGACGTTTATGGAAGTGCTAAATCTTACCAAAGTAAATAAGAGATATGCCGAAAAGTATATAGAAGTCATCAATATGGAGCGTATACGTGACGCCTCTCAGTCAGGAAGGGGCACGATCCTTATGACGGCGCACTTCGGAGATTGGGAACTCTCCAGCTTGGTAAGTTCCGCCGTCGGCTTCCCTATTACAGTCCTTGTGCGCGAACAGAAGATGAAGCGCTTGAATGAGCTGCTGAACCGCTTAAGGGAGTCAAACGGCTGTAAGGTCATAAGGAAGGGAATGGACGTAAAAAACCTCATAAGGGCGCTTAGAGAGAAGAACATAGTGGGGATACTTGCCGATCAGGATGCCGGAAAGAACGGTGTCCTGGTGGACTTCTTTGGTCGTCCCACATCGTCCCATTCGGGTTCTATGGAGATCGCAAAACATACGGATTCTTTAATACTCCCCGCGTTTATAGTGCGCATCGCCGGTCCGTATCATAAACTCTATCTGGAGGAGTACATCGATTTCAGGAATACTCAGTCGCCTGACGCGGTGAGAGAGAACCTCCAGAAGCATATGCGGATACTGGAAAAGTACATCAGGGAATATCCCGACCAGTGGCTTTGGCTTCATAAGAGATGGAAGTCAACGCCCGTAAGGACAGTGCTCGTCCTGAGCGATGGCAAAGCAGGCCATTTAAATCAATCGCTCGCGATAGCGCGCCAGATACAAAGGGTCAGGATGGCCCAGGGGTACAAAGAGACTGACACGAAGATATCGGTCGTAGACGTCAAGTATAAGAGTGCGTTTGCCAGAACCGTGCTCACGATAGCTGCTAAATTCGCGACCTGGAGATGCCATGGCCTGATGAGATGTATGGAGGCGTGTCTGGAGAAAAATTCATACGAGACGCTGATGAAGAGCTACTCGGAGTATGTCGTCTCATGTGGTTCCGTTACGGCCCCGGTAAATGTATATATGGCGAAAGAGAATAACGCGAGGAATATCATAATAATGAAACCCGGCATGATAGGCCTTAGACAGTTTTCTCTTGCGATAATCCCGAAGCATGACAGGCCCCGCTTGAGGAAAAATGTCGTGACTACGACGCTTGCCCCGAACCTGATAGATCGGGATAGTATGCACGAGTACGGCGCTAAGCTCAGGGGTCAGGTCAATATTGAAAAGAATGTTGTGCTCGGCGCCATGATAGGCGGCGGCAATCCCGCATTCGCGATGACCAAGGATATGGCAAATAAAGCGATCTCAGGCATTATAGAATTTTGTAAAGCCTATGACGCGGATCTTCTACTGACGACATCACGCCGTACGCCAAAAGAGGTGGAGGTGTTGATAAAAGAGAGACTGAGTAAACACAGGTTCTGTAAGCTGATGGTGATAGCCAATGAGAAAAATGTGGAGGGCGCGGTGGCCGGGATACTCGATCTCTGCGACATAGTGACGGTTTCCGGTGAGTCGGTATCGATGGTCTCAGAGGCGATACACTCGGGCAAGAAGGTAGTGGTCTTCGACCTGGAGAAGAAGAATGATCATATCACAAAGTACGAGCGTGTCCTTGAGTCGCTCGAACGGGAAGGGTATGTCAATTGCGCGCATCCGGCGGATCTCGGGACAAGGCTTGATAAGGTCTGGCGGACAGTTCGTGCCATAAAGAAAGTCGATGACCGCGACCGCACCTTCGAAGCGGTGAAGAGGTTGCTGTAGATGTATGTAAATTTTTCGGCTGTAACGTGCATAGTCAGCGGGTTGAGCATTGAAGCTATTTGTGCTGTACTATTCAATCTCTCTGCGAGGGATTGCTGGCAAGGCCGAAAAATCACCTGTGGGGACGAGTGAAGGCGAAAATATCGTATGGGTGCCGTTTGATGTTTTTACGGGTGACACGACCTAAGCCTTTTTTCGAATAAGAGGCGGTACGGGGTGGGGCTTATCACGATCGACTAGTATGACGCGCAAGGGTACGGGACACAGCCTCGTTTAGGAAAAAAGGCGTGGTCGTGGCAGGCCCCGTAAAAACATACTGCGCAAGTAAGGATATTTTCGCAATAGGAACGAGATTATGAATATATTACAAATACTGCCGGCGCTGGATATGGGAGGGGTCGAGACGGGCACGATCGACCTCGCGCGCTATCTCGTGAAAAACGGTCATAAGGCGATCGTTGTATCCGGCGGCGGAAGACTGGTGAAAGAACTGGAGGCGATCGGCTCGCGCCATTACACACTGCCCGTGGGCAAGAAGTCGCTTGTCAGTATCATTCGGTCCTCCGGAGAGCTTGCCGATATAATACGCAGGGAAGGCATCGATATAGTTCACGCGCGCTCGAGGGTTCCGGCCCTGATAGCGTACTTCGCATGCAAGCGCACCAATCGGATACTGATAACCACCGCCCACGGATATTACAGCAAGCATCTGATGAGCGAGTCGATGGGGTGGGGCAAATTTGTGATCGTCGCTTCCAACATAATGGCTAAGCATATGGCCGGGTCGTTCAATGTGCCTCGCGACAGAATAAGGCTGATCCCCCGCGGGGTGGACTTAAGCCGATTTGTCTTAAGGCCTGAGAAGATTTCCGGCCGAAGGAATGAGTTCGTGATAGGTATGGTGGCGCGCATAACCCCTCTTAAGGGCCATGCGGACTTTATCAAAGCGATCTCGCTTATAAGAGGCCGGATACCTGGACTTAAAGTTCGCATAGCGGGATCGGCGCCCAAGATGAAATACAGGGAAGATGTCGAGGTACTTATAAGACAGCTGGGCCTATCGAAGACGATCGAGCTTATCGGTGCCTGTCAGGATGTGCCGAAAGTGATGAATGGACTGGATATGCTGGTCTCCGCCACGGTGACGCCGGAAGCATTCGGCCGCGTGATAATCGAAGCCCAGGCGATAGGGGTACCTGTAGTGGCGACCAATGTAGGAGGCGTAGTCGATATTATAGAAGATGAAGTGACCGGACTGCTGTGCGAGCCTCAGAATCCACGCGCTATGGCGGATCAGATATTAAAACTTTACAGGGATAGCAGCCTGACCAAGCGTATTATCGCGGAAGCCCGAAAGCGCGTGGAGGAAGATTTCAATTCCGATAAGATGATGCAGAGGACTTTAGCCGTCTATGAAGAAGCGATAAAGAAACAGAATATTCTCGTGATCAAGATGAGCGCGATAGGAGACGTTATACTGAGTATTCCGTCCCTCCGGGCCATACGCGCGAAATTTCCGTTTGCCAAAATAAAGGTCCTGACCTCCCTGGCTTCAAGAGACGTTCTCGACGGATGCCCTTATATAGATGACCGTATCGTCTGCGATTTTAACGGTAAGCACAAGGGTATTAAAGGGCTCTGGAGGCTGGCGGGAGAAGTACGGAAAGAATCTTTCGAGATAGTGATAGACCTTCAAAATAATCGCAAGAGCCATATATTGGCGTATATGAGTTTTTCAGCCTTGAGGTATGGTTACGATAATGGAAAATTATCCTTTTTGTTGAATAAGAGGATAAAGAACGACGCGTTGTATCTCGATCCGATAGAACATCAGTTCAGGGTGCTTAGGATGGCGGGGATGAAACCCGCGGACAAGCAATTGGCGTTATGGCCATCAGCGCGGGATGATGCCGAGGCGAATAAATTTCTAAGGGAGAACTGGGTGAAACCCGGCCAGCGCCTTGTCGGTATAAATGTGAGGGCTTCGGCCCGCTGGGCGAGTAAAAATTGGCCGGCCGGCCAGATCGTGGAGCTATGTGATATCCTGGCAAAAGAATACAATGCGCGCGCCGTGCTAACAGGAACCGACGAAGATGCGGAATTCGCCGAGGCAATATCCGGCTCCGCCAAGTCGAAGCCTATTATTGCGGCGGGCAGGACGACCATCATGGAGCTGGCAGCGCTAATAAAGTCTTTCAAGGTGTTTTTGACTCCGGATTCGGCCCCGATGCATGTATCTTCAGCTATCGGGACTCCATTCGTCGCCCTATTCGGACCTACCGACCCTGCGCGCCACATAGCGCCATCGAAAGACTGTGTTGTGTTATGCAAGAGTAAAGAATTGAAATGCGGCCCGTGCTATAAACCGGAATGCCGTAAGAGACTTTCCTGTATGCGGATGATAACTGTGGACGATATCCTGGATGCTTTAAAGGTTTTTTTAGCAAATGATGGAGCTTAAGTGAAAGTACTGCAGATAACGACGCATTTTAATACAGGAGGGATATCCAGATATATTCTGACCTTGTCCGAGGCTCTTATTTCCAAGACGGCGGAAGTGTCTGTCGCGTCATCGGGAGGAGACCTCGAGGAGAGCCTCGCAAAATGCCGTATACCGCACCGTCACCTTTGCATTAATACAAAATTCGAATTCGGCCCGAAGGCTATAATATCGGGTTTCAAGATCGCCGGGATGGTCAGGGATGATAAGATAGATATTCTCCATGCCCATACGCGCGTCTCGCAAGTTGCCGCCAGCGTGGCGTCGATCATTACGGGCGTGCCGTATGTCACGACGTGTCATGGGTACTTTAAAAAGAGAGCGAGAGGCATATTGGATACATGGGGTAATAAAGTCATAGCTATAAGCGGTGCCGTAGAGAAACATCTCAGGAATGACCTGGGTGTCGACGGGTCCAGGATATCGCTTATATACAGCGGTATCGACGCGGCGGTATTTTCGCGGCGTTATTCACGCGATGAAGTCGCCGATATGAAGAAGAGCGTCGGCTTAAGGCCGGGCCCGGTAGTCGGAACGATCGGCAGGCTATCGTCGGTAAAGGGGCAGAAATTTCTCGTAGCCGCGATGAAGGATATACTTGCTGAGATGCCGGATGCCCAGTGCTTGATAATAGGAGATGGCCCTGAAAAACCTGCCTTAAAAGCTCTCGCCGGATCTCTGGGACTCGATAGCTCGATCAAATTTATAGAATCCTGCGTAGATACGCGCAAGTATCTGGCAATGATGGACGTCTTCATATTCCCGTCTATAAAAGAAGGCCTCGGCATAGCGCTCTTGGAAGCTCTTGCCTCAGGCAGAGCGTGTATCGCTTCGAAGATCGGCGGAATAGAGGATATAATAACAGAAGGGCTTAACGGACTCTTGGTGGATGTCGGAGATCCGTCAGGTATCGCCGAAGCCGCGAAA
Source organism: Candidatus Omnitrophota bacterium (assembly GCA_018823705.1). GTDB lineage: Bacteria > Omnitrophota > Gorgyraeia > 2-01-FULL-45-10 > 2-01-FULL-45-10 > CAIMPC01. Next base: position 12,118 of record JAHJHP010000038.1, read on the forward strand.
CGTCTTCTGCGGGATGATCTTTTGCGCAAAAATCTGGGAGACGAAGGCGCCGCGCTGGTCAGAGATAAGTTTGTCTCAGGGGTTATGGCCGATAAGATCCTTGGATTATATGAGGAAGTTATAAAGAGATGAAGAAGATCACGTTAATCATAGTTTCGGCCGCGCTCTTAATAGGTGGGCTCGCGTTTGTATTCATGAAGAGTGCATACGTAGTGCCGGTACTCATGTATCACGCAATAGACCGTAACGACAAAACGACGAAGCTGTCGGTCAACCCCGAAAGCTTTGAGGCCCAGATGAAATTTTTGCATAATAACAGATACAATGTAGTGACGCTCGAAAAGCTCATAGAATATATCAATAATAAAGAGGCTATTCCTGCGAAGACGGTCGCGATAACATTCGATGATGGCTATTATAATAATTACCAGTATGCTTATCCCGTTCTGAAGAAGTATAATATTCCGGCGACGATCTTCATAATAGTAGGCCAGGTCGGACGGGACGGCTATGTCGGCTGGAAAGAGATAAAAGAAATGTCGGACTCCGGTGTTATCACGATAGGAAGCCATACGCTGTCGCATAAGTGGCTTCCGTCACTGGGGACGAGAGATCTTAGGAATGAACTGGCCTCCTCAAAAGCGATACTCGAGGAGAAAACCGGCAAGCCGGTGTACGCGTTATGTTATCCTATCGGCGCGCATAACGAGAGGGTGGAGAGAGAAGCTCATCTGGCCGGTTATTCGTGCGCTGTCGCGACCAATCCCGGCCGGTTTTCACCGATCGATGACATATATTCGATAAAACGTATCAGAATATCCCGCACATCCGACAACCTTTTCGTATTCTGGTTCGAGACGAGCGGTTACTATACGTGGTTGAAGGAACACAGAGATGATTAAGCGGATACTGATAGTCAATGTCAACTGGGTCGGCGATGTCTTGTTCTCCACTCCGTTCATACGGGCTCTAAGGGCGGCTAATCCCGACGCCCATATAGCATGTCTGTTGCATCCGCGGTGCAGGGAGATGCTTGAATCTAATCCCAGGTTGAACGAGATAATCATATATGATGAAGACGCCGCGCATAAGGGCCTGATTGGGAAGTGGAGGCTTATAAAAGAACTGAAGAAGAGAAGATTTGATACCGCATTTCTGCTCCATCGTTCGTTTACAAAGGCTTTCATCACATATCTGGCCGGGATCAAAGAGAGAGTGGGTTATCCGACTAAAAACAGGGGGGGTGTTCTTACGAGAATAATCGAAGAACCTTCCGAAGAGCTGCATAAGGTGGAGTATTTCCTGAATATAGCGCGCGCAGCAGGCTGCGACATTGGTGACTCTTCATACGAGTTTTTCGTTCAGGATGAAGACAGGAAATTTATTAAAGAGTTGCTTGCCCAAAGCAATGTCAGCGATAAGGATATTGTCGTTGTGCTCTGTCCGGCCGGCAATTGGCCGCCGAAGAGATGGCCGGCCGAGAATTTCGCGAGGCTGGGGGATGAATTAGCGGATAAATTCGGGGCGAAGATCGTTCTGTCTGCTGCGGGGAAGGATTTGAAGCTGGTTGAGGAGATAAAGAGCGTTATGGCATCCGCGGCGGTAATAGCGTCGGGCAAGACCGGCCTGAAACAGCTCGGGGCGCTTCTGGAACGCGCAGATCTTGTGGTGGCTAACGACACAGGCCCTATGCATATGGCGGTCGCTGTCGGCGCTGATACGATAGCGTTATTCGGTCCGACATCGGCGGGCCTTACCGGGCCTTACGGTAAAGGCAGATACCGGGTCATATCCAGGAATGAATCTTGTGAGGTGCCTTGTTACGATGTCACGTGCACGGACAACGCATGTATGTCGGCGATCAAGGTTGAAGATGTGTTAGGTGAGGCGGAAGCGATGCTGAGGAAGATATGATAATAGATAAGGCTGACGTAAAACGGATACTCGTGATAACCCTGACGAACCTCGGGGATATAATCCTCACGACGCCTGTCATTGCCACCCTGAGGCGCGAATTTCCCGCCGCGAGAATAGATGTTCTGCTCGGTCCCGCCGGTAGAGAGGTCTTCGAAAAAGACCGTAATATATTCAAAGTGATCATCTATGATAAACATATGCCGCTTGCAGGCAAGAGAAGGCTTCAGCTGAAACTGAAGAAGTTAAAGTATGATCTTGTCGTGGATCTGAAGAATACGGTCATTGGACTCCTCATAGGTCCGAAATACAGAACCGCTACTATACAGCATTTTCCCTCCGGGATTATTCATAGCATAGATAAGCATCTTCACAGGCTGAAATCTCTGGGCCTGGAAAATTTCGATAGGTATACATATTTATATATAACGCCGGAGGATGAGGCGTATGTTTCGGGTCTTCTGAAGGCCTCAGGAGTGCGGGATTCTTTTGTAGTAATCAATGCTGGAGCTAAGAGCCACCTGAAGCGCTGGACGCAGGAAGGCTTCGCGGATCTTGCCGACAGGATTGCCGGAGAGAGTAAGGCGGATATAGTCTTTATCGGGACGAAAGAAGATGAAGCGATTGTGGGGGCTGTGATAAATAAGATGAAACAGAAGAGCCATAATTTTATCGGTAAGACCGGCGTCAGGCAACTTGGCAGCCTGTTGAAACGCTCGAAACTTCTTGTAACTAATGACAGTGCGCCGCTTCATATAGGATGCGCTATCGGAGCAAGAGTGCTGGCGATATTCGGCCCGACCGATCCGGGAAAATATGGGCCAACCGGAGAGTATGATGCGGTCATAAGTAAGAAATTATTCTGTTCACCGTGCGAAGAGGCGGCGTGTAAGTCTAATTACGAGTGTATGTCGCTGATATTGCCCGCGGATGTTTACGATTCCGCCAAGATAATGATAGAGGGATATGAGTAAGAAGATAATTATCGCCAGGCTTGACAGGATCGGCGATGTGGTGCTGTCGACGCCCGTTATAAAAGCGTTGAGGGACGCCTACCCCGATAGCCATATAGCGATGATGGTCCGTCCGTATGCCCGGGAGATCGTCGAGGGAAATCCGTATCTGAACGAAGTCATAATTTACGATAAAGATCGGGACCACAAAGGGATCGCCGGTCATTACAAATTTATACAGGAGCTGAGAGAGAAGAAATTTGACATCGCGATAATACTGCATCCTACCAACAGGACCCATCTGATCTTAAAGCTGGCGGGCATACCGGAGCGTATAGGCTACGATAAGAAGGCGGGTTTCCTTCTCACTAAGCCGATCCCGCACACAAAGCAGTTTGGCATGAAGCACGAGATAGATTATACGCTCGGCATTCTCAGATATATAGGTATAGAACCGTCGACCAGGTCGCTTTACATGCCGACCAATGCGCTTTGCGAACGGAAGATAGAAGGTATATTTAAGGAGAACCGTGTTAAAGATTCAGAAATCATCATAGCGATATCTCCCGGCGCAAGCTGCGCATCGAAACGCTGGAGCGTAGAGAAGTTTGCCGATGTCGCCAACGGCCTGGTAGAAAGATATGGCGCCAGGATCATTATAATAGCGGGGAATGTCGATAAACATTTTGGCGACAGGCTCGCTTCGCTTATCACGGCAGGGTGTATCAATCTGTCGGGCAAGACGGGAATCGGCGATATCGCAAGCCTGTTGAGACGCGCCAGGCTCTTCATATCGAACGATTCGGGGCCTGTGCATATAGGGTGCGCCGTAGGCACTCCGGTGATAGCGATATTCGGCCGGAGTGATCGCGGGCTCTCTCCCGAAAGATGGGGCCCCAGCGGTAAGCACGATCAGGCGCTGCATAAGAGCGCGGGATGCTATGTCTGTTACGCTCATAACTGCAAAGTCGGGTTTAAGTGCCTTGATTCAATAAGTGCGGAAGAAGTGCTGGAGGCTGCGGAGAAGATACTGGGAACAGGAAAAGATGAGTAAAACAAAAGAGACCCTCAAACTTCGAAGGTCTTTTTGTAGGTGATAGGCCTGGATTGCTCTCGCTATCGCGCCATCTCCTCCATTATTTCTATTTAAAGTATGCCATACGATTGTGGTTTTGGCAATACCCCGGACAAAATATATATCCGGGAATTTTTATCGAACTCGCGAAGAGAATGAGGTGATTATATGAAGATAGGAATGATAGGGCTTCCGCAAACCGGAAAGAAGACATTATTTGAGCTGTTGACAAGGCATAAGCCGACGGAGGCTGAGATAATGTCGCTCAGGCCCATTAAGGGCGTAGCCGAGATAATGGACGGTAGATTTGATAAATTATGCGCTATCTACAGTCCGCGGAAGAACGTGCGCTCCAGGATTGACATAGAGCTGATACCTAAGCTTGAAAAGGATTCGATCGCCAAGGGAGACATATTTAAGGACATAAATGACCTGGACGCCATATGTCATGTCGTGAGAGCATTTAAAGACGATTCCGTATATCATGTCGACGGCTCGATAGACCAAAAGCGCGATATAGATTTTGTGAATGCCGAGCTTCTTCTTCATGATTTAATCTTTATCGAGAAGAGGGCTGAGAGGCTCGACAAGACGATAAAACAGACGAAGGAGGAAGCCGCGATCAAGGAGAAGGAAATCCTTACAAAGCTTAAGGAGCATCTTGATAAGAACCTGCCTCTGCGCACCCTTGAATTGAAGTGCGAAGAAGAGAAATTTATAGCAAGCTATCCGTTCATCTCCAGGAAGGAGATGTTTATAGTCCTCAATGTCTCTGAGGATGCTCTCGGAGATGCGGTGATGCGACAGAAACTGGCGGATGAGCTCTCGAAGCTCAAGATAGACGTGATGCAGGTCTCCGCGAAGGTCGAAGAGGAGATAATGGCGCTTGAATCCGAAAATGAGAGAAAAGAGTTCATGCAGTCGCTTGGCATCACCAAGGGCGCTATCGACGTGATGACGCAGCTCTGTTTAAGGACGTTGAATCTCATATCATTCTTTACCGTGGGAGAGGACGAAGTGAGACAGTGGAATGCCAGAAGAGGTTCCTCCGCTCCGGAGGCCGCAGGGGTCATTCATACGGATCTTCAGAGAGGGTTCATAAGGGCCGAGGTGATGAAGTACGATGATCTCATAGGGCTCGGGTCCGAGGAGAAAGTGAAAGAGGCCGGCAAGTACCACCTCAAGGGCAAAGAGTATATCGTCGAAGACGGCGATATACTGAATATAAGATTCAACGTGTAGGGAGATTTTTCGGTAGCCCGTGATAGCATTTACTTTTGGGATATGCTCACATAGCTTTCGCACAAATAGCTTCATTCGCGGCGTCGTCTGACCTAAATGCGAAGCATATTCGCACTGAAAATATTTCTCCTAAGCCCTAACTATGGGGACCGGTCTTTTGTTCAGCAGAAAAAGGGGAACCTGCGGAACTCGGCCGCCGGAGGCGGCCTCAAATCCTACTTCGCATTCAAGACTTAAAATACCGAGTGCTTCGTAGAATTCCGCCAAAACACCTGGTAGCTTAACTATTGGTTGCAAAGGCGGACATCCTCGGTTCTTTTATTATCAAAACATTGTTAAATATAACCCTTTTTCTGCTTCTCAAAAGTCCTAATATTTTCAATGTGCTCATATTGCTTCGCACTTAGGTCTTCCCGCCTCTTTCTCCTATATATGAGGAAGCAAAGAGTACCGGGTACACTACCAAAGCTGAAAGTGTCCCCGAGAGGGACTGCTGATTTGGTCAAAAAATCTCTTGGGGGAGCGAGCGGGGGCCAAAATATTGTATGATACCGCACCTCAGGGCTTCATGAAGCGGCGAGTTGAATTTTTTCGGCATAGTGTGTAGCATTACTGTAGGTGCGCAAGGCCCATATGGTTAAGAGATTAGCTTTACGTCGAGCGAATATGAAAGTGCGTGAATCTGTACACATAATTCGCTCGACGTAAACCTTAGCGTACGGCGAAAATAATTCATCGCCGCAAGTGAAGCCCTGAGGTGCGGCACGATCAGAGGAATATCTTCGCGGCGGAGTTAGCATTTGACGATGCCCTTATATGTGTGTTAAAATGGCGAATATTTCGGAGGAAGAGCGATGCTGAAGAGTTCACGACCCAAGGTTGACCTGAGTAAGATCAGGACGATCCCCCTTAATGTACGCAAATGCAAGGTCTCTATAGCTGATTTCGCCAAGACAGCCAAAAAAGGCGAGAGTTTCGAGAGATTCTATAATTCGCTTCCCAGGATACTCGCGAGCGTTAACCTTAAGGCGCTCGTCGAAGCAGTGGTTTCGGCGCACAGGAAGAAGAAGATGGTGATAGTCATGATGGGCGCGCACGTGATAAAGTGCGGCCTTTCTCCTCTCATCATCGATCTGATGGCCCGCGGAGTCGTAAAAGCTGTCGCGCTTAACGGCGCCGGCGTGATCCATGACACCGAGATAGCTATGATAGGCCGCACGAGCGAGGACGTCGGAGAAGGTATACTGGACGGATCTTTCGGTATGGCTGAAGAGACGGCAAATTTTATCAATGAAGCGATAAATTCGGGATATAATAAGGGTGTAGGCATAGGTGAGGCTGTAGGCGCCGGTATTGTCAAATCCCGGTTTCCGCATAAAAAACTGAGCATACTCGCCAGCGCTTACGAACTGAACATCCCTGTCACAGCCCACGTTGCGATCGGGACCGACATTATACATCAGCATCCCTCAGCGAGTGGCATTGCGATAGGAGAGGGATCGCTCCTCGACTTCAAAAATTTTATATACAGCGTCTCGAAGCTTGAGGGAGGCGTGCTTATAAACCTGGGATCAGCTGTGATATTACCCGAGGTATTTCTGAAGGCCATCACGGTCGCGCGCAATCTTGGGCATAAAGTTAATACGCTCGTTACCGCTAATTTTGACATGATAAGTCAGTACAGGCCGTATCAGAACATATTGTCCAGGCCGACCTCTAAAGGCGGCAGGGGATATAATATAGTAGGCCATCACGAAATAATGATACCGATGTTGTACCGCTCTATAATCGAAAAGATATGATTATTTGGAGGCTTCTAACGGGATGAAGACCAGAAATTTCGACTATTATAAAAAGACGATATTGAATTTTAAGAAAGCCAGCGTGCTTGTCATAGGCGACCTGATGCTGGACGAATTTATATGGGGAGAGGTCACCAGGATATCTCCCGAGGCACCTGTCCCGGTTGTCTGGGTGAAGAAGGAGAGCTTTATGCCCGGCGGCGCGTCGAATGTCGCTAATAACTTAAGGAGCCTTGGCGCGGAGGTGCGTGTCGTAGGCGTTATAGGGGACGACCAGAATGGCGCTATCTTAAGAGGGGAACTTGAGCAGAAAGGTATACGGACGGAAGGTATCTTTACCGATGCGTCAAGGCCCACCATACTTAAGACGAGAGTGGTGGCGCATCACCAGCAGGTTGTCAGAATAGATAAGGAAAAGAAGGAGCGCCTGAGCGATGCGATGATAGCCGAGATGACGGCATATATCGAAAACGTCATAAAGGATGTGGACGCGATTATAATCGAAGACTATGCGAAAGGCGTCATTACGCCCGCTTTCTTGAAGAAGATATTGCCTCTTGCCAGGCTAAATGGAAAGATCGTCTCTGTGGATCCCAAGGAAGAACATTTCAATTACTATAAGGGTATCACCGTTATTACCCCCAATAATCATGAGGCCGCCAGGGCCGTCGGCTTTGAGATAAATGACCAGGCGACTTTAAAAAAGGCGGGGATGAAGCTACTGTCGAAGCTAGACTGCAGGATGGCATTGATCACCCTGGGAGAGAACGGTATGGCCGTATTCCAGAGGAATAAACCGATGAAACATATACCGACGGCCGCCCAGGAAGTATTCGATGTTTCCGGCGCCGGCGATACTGTTATAGCAAGCTACACCCTGTCGCTTGCCTCGGGCGCGGATCCGATAGCCGCGGCCCATATATCAAATTGCGCGGCCGGCATAGTGGTCGGCAAAGTCGGCATAGCGGTAGTGGCGCCGGAAGAGCTTCTCAGTAGGATAAAGAAGGAACTCTTTCGGCCTGGCGTAATCTAAAAACAGGACTAAAACTTGGAGGTTATCTAAGTGAAGGCAATAGGAGTTATACCGGCGCGCTGGGGCGCTACAAGATTCGAAGGCAAGGTGCTTGCTAATCTACTTGGCACTCCGGTTATCCAGCATGTCTGGGAGAACGCGAAGAAAGCCAGGACGCTGGATGATCTGATCGTAGCCTGCGACGATGAACGCATATTAAAAGCCGTTGAAGGTTTTGGCGGCAAAGCGATATATACTTCTCCGGATCAGCCGTCCGGCACCGACCGCCTTGCTGAGGTAGTCAATGCCATGAGTGTAGATATAGTTGTTAACATACAGGGAGACGAACCGCTAATAAAGCCCATTATGATCGATAATCTTGTGATGGCCCTTCAGGAGGAGAAGATCGCCCAGATGGCCACCATAATAAAAAAGATAGATGACGACTCGGAGCTTACCAATTCAAATGTCGTTAAAGTGGTAGTTGACAAGAACGGTTACGCGCTATATTTTTCAAGGTATTCAATACCGTATAACCGGACGAGTGCAAAGGATTCCGGAAAGAGGCCGGTCTATTATAAACATATCGGACTTTACGCTTTTACGAAAGATTTCTTATTCACATTCAAAAAGCTGCCGCATTCATCTTTGGAAAACGCGGAAAAATTGGAACAGCTGAGGGCCCTCGAATACGGATACAAGATCAGAGTGGTCGAGACGAAGTTTGATACCGTCGGTGTGGATAGGCCCGAAGACTTAAAGAGAGCGGAAGAGGCGCTATTGCGCGAACGCGAGGTCTGAGATCATGACAAGAGAAGTCGCTGTAGGTAAAATCAGGATAGGTGGAGCCAATCCTCTGGCGCTCATAGCGGGGCCATGCGTAATAGAATCGGAGGCGAGCGCGCTGCGCCACGCCAAGGCGTTGAAGGCGATAGCCAGGAAGGTCGGCATCCCTTTTATCTACAAGGCGAGTTATGATAAGGCGAACCGTACGTCAGTTTCGTCATACAGGGGGCCGGGTATTAAAAAGGGCCTTAAAATACTCAAGAGAGTAAAAGAAGAATTGAATCTGCCCGTGCTTTCCGATGTCCATTCAATAGAAGAGGTGAAAGAGGCTTCGAAAGTCCTGGACGTGATCCAGATACCGGCGTTTCTGTGCCGTCAGACAGATTTGATACTGCAAGCGGCGAGAACCGGTAAGGTGGTGAACATTAAAAAGGGACAGTTTCTTGCGCCATGGGATATGAAGCATGTCGTCAAGAAGATAGAATCGGTCGGCAATAAGAATATACTGCTTACTGAGCGCGGGGTCTCATTTGGGTATAATACGCTGGTGAGCGACTTCAGGTCTCTCCTGATAATGAAGGAGCTGGGATATCCCGTGATTTACGATGCCACTCACTCGGTGCAGTCACCCGGGGGCATGGGTGAAACTTCCGGCGGCGAACGGAAATATGTACCGTATCTGGCGATGGCTTCAGTGACATGCGGCTCCGATGCCGTATTCATGGAGGTTCACGAGGAGCCGGATAGCGCTCCGAGCGACGGGTCGAACATGATCTGTCTTGGCGAACTGGAAGGATTATTGACAAAACTTGTGAAGATAGAAAGGGTAGTTAAATAATGCCCGGAGCTATAGCTAAAAGAGTCCTGCGGATGGAGAGCGACGCGATAGCCAGCCTGATACCAAGAGTCGACGCTAACTTCGGTAAGATCGTAAATCTTTTATATAAGATCAAGGGCCGTGTCATAGTCAC